>CAZTTW010000633.1:0-3513 GCA_964616265.1 uncultured Myxococcales bacterium
ACGAGCTTTCGGCCCTCCACGTGAAAGTCACGCAACCGCGCGAACACCGGGCGTAAGCGCTCATCGCTCGTGGCGAGTTCTTTCAGCACGGGTGAGATGGCTTCGAGCAGCGCTGAGGGAATCTGCAGACGGCCGATTCGCAAACTGTCGAGGTGCAGGGCGAACGTACCTGCTTGATAGCTCGCGATTCCTGCTGCCGTCAGGTTGACGAATCCTGCGCGTCCCTCGACCGGCACCGCCGCTTTGACCGCGATCGTGCCGTCGTCGAGATCCATCGCCATTCTTGCTGGTGAGCCTTTGAGCGAAAGCGCCCAGGCGATGAGCAGATTGAGATCGTTTGCCGAAAGATCCAGTGTAAGGCTGACGGGCGCGGTGATTCCGACGGGATTCTTGTTTGCGAACAGGTCGTAGAGGTGGCGGCGCTCGGCGGAGCCCATCTTGGGCATGGAAATGGCGGCGGCGGTTGGCGCGACAGCTCTGCCGATGAGGTAGACCGTGCCTCCTGCGAGCGCGGCCGTGAGCATCAGCAGCTTCGGAACGAAGAGAATCGTGGCGAGAATTCCGCGTGCGAGCGCCATCGCTGCCCAGGAACCGACGAAACAGCCCACCCACGCTAAAGCGAGAGTGCTGAGCCCACCAAGCGAAATCAGGCGCGGTCCGTGGGGTTGGAGATCGAGCACGACGAGTGCAAGCACCCAGGCGATTCCCACGGCAGGCAGCCAGCGGAGGAGCAAGCGTCCGATCGAGGTCGGTCGTGCTGGCAGGCAAAACACGGCCAGCAGGCCGAGTGGCACGAAAGCCAGGAACTGCGAAAGCGCGTGCAGGGCGAGGGTGCGCAGCCAGCCCGCAAGCGCCGCCCAGTGGCTGACCGTTGCAGCCGAAAGCTCGGGCGCTTGCCCGCGACGAAGCCACAGAATAAGCAGGATCGCCCACGTCGCGAGCGCGAGCCAGGCCGGCCAACGCCGGGGAAGCGTCCTCGTATCGTCGGAATCGTTCATGCGCTCGGTAGCCTACGCAGGGACCTACCTCTTGCGTGGCGAAGCTTCGCTACAGGAGCGCCTTGGCGCGTTTCCCGCGCAGCTTGGGCGCGTACTTGCGCATGCGGCACAGCTTGTTGACCACGTCCATGTAGGCTTTGGCGGACGCCTCGACGATGTCGGTGCTGGTGCCGATGCCGGTGAAGGTTCCTTCGGGCGAGATGGCGACCATCTTCACGCGGCCCTGCGCCTCGCGGCCCTCGCTGATCGAATCGAGGTGGTAGTCCTTCACCTGGATCTTGAAGCCCACCACGCGATCGATGGCCTTGATGGTTGCGTCCACCACGCCGTCGCCGCTGGCGGCTTCCTCTTGCGTCTTGCCATCCCACGCGATCCGCACCGTCGCCGTGGGAATCACGCCCATGCCGCCGTTGACGTTCAAGTATTCGAGCTTGTACGTGTCGGCGAGCTCTTAGATGGTGTCCGCTTCCATCAGCGCCACCAAGTCGTCGTCGTAGACCGTGCCCTTCTTGTCGGCCAGCGCCTTGAACTTCGGATGGAAGGTATCCATGTCGATGTCCTTCTCGCGGTAACCGAGGCTCTCCAGGCGGTTTCGCACCATGTGGCTGCCCGATCGGCTGGTCAGGTTCATCTTGTTGTCTTTGAGACCGATGGACTGCGGGGTCATGATCTCGTAGGTCGACTTGAACTTGAGCACGCCGTCCTGATGGATCCCGGACGAGTGCGCGAACGCGTTGCTGCCGACCACGGCCTTGTTCGGCTGCACCGGCATGGCGCACACGTCGCGCACCAGCTTGCTCGTGCGCATGATTTCGCGCGTATCGATCCCGGTGGTGACGCCGAAGTAGTCGTTGCGCACCTTCATGATCATTACGACTTCTTCGAGCGCAGCGTTGCCGGCGCGCTCGCCGATGCCGTTGATCGTGCACTCGACCTGGCGCGCGCCGTGCTTCACGGCGGTGATCGAATTCGACGTGGCGAGCCCCAGGTCGTTGTGGCAGTGCACGGCAATGATGGCTTGGTCGATGTTGGGCACGCGGTTCATGATGTCGTCGATGATCGACGCGAAGATTTCCGGCGTCGTGTAGCCGACGGTGTCGGGAATGTTCACGGTGCCGGCGCCGTGCTTGATGGCGGTCTCGACCACCTTGCACAAGAAGTCGCGCTCGGTGCGGCCAGCGTCCTCGGCCGAGAATTGCACGTCCGGGCACTTGCTCCGCGCCAGTTTCACGGCGCCCGCGATCATGGCCAGACATTCCTCCTGCGAGCGGCGCAGCTTTTTTTCGCGATGAATGGTCGAGGTGCCGAGGAAGGTGTGAATGCGCGGGTGCTTGGCCGGCTTCACGGCCTTGGCACAGGCGAGAATGTCTTTCTCCACGGCGCGGGCCAAGCCGCAAATGATGGGGCCGCTGACTTCCCTGGCGATGGTCTCGACGGAAATGAAGTCGCCGGGGGACGAAATGGGAAAGCCGGCCTCGATGACGTCGACCTTGAGCAGCGCGAGCTGACGGGCGATGCGAATCTTCTGGCTCACCGAAAGGCTGGCAGGCAGCGCTTGCTCGCCGTCGCGCAAAGTCGTGTCGAAAATCAGGACCTGGTCTTTCATGAATCTGTCGTATCTCCGGTTGGTTGCGGAGCGAGAATCATACTCCTTGGGCCGCGCGGCGGGAAAGCGTCGCAGCTGCGCTCTTGCGGTGCCACTCGACTGTGATGCTAGACTCCAGTCCTTCATGAGCACCGACTCGACGACACGTTCTTTGGGCGAGCTTCGCCAGCAACTCGACAAGACCGACGAGGACATCGTCCGCTTGCTGGCGCAGCGGCTCGAGACCGTCAGCCTCATCGGAAAGGCCAAAGCCGAGCACGCGACGCAGATTCGCGATCCCCACCGCGAGCGCGAGGTGCTGGCTCGCGTCGAGGCGCTCGCCAATTCGCTCGGTATTTCCGGCCCGCTGACCCGCAAGATTTTCTCCGAGGTCATCGACTATTCCGTCAGTCGGCAGGTGGCGTCTCTGGTCGACAGCGAGCGCCGGCCAGTCTCGGTCGCATACCAGGGCCAGCCGCTCACCTACAACCAGCTCGCTGCCGAGCAGTACATTGCCAGCCGCGACCTGCAGGGCCACTTCGTCGGGCTGGCGACCCTCAATCAAGTCGTCGAGCAGCTGACCTCGGGTCAGGTCGATCTGGCGTTCCTGCCCATCGAGAACACCGTCGCAGGCAGTATGAACCAGGTCTACGACGTGCTTCGCGAACGCGATCTGCACATCGTCGGCGAGGATTCCTTCCGCATCGAGCTGTGCCTGGCCAGCATCGCGGACGTGCCGCTGCCGGCTCTGCGCCGAATTTATTCGCACCCGCTGGCGCTCGAGCAATGCTCGGCGTTCACCGACAGCTTGCCGCAGGTGCAGACGACGCCCTTCGCCGATTCGCGCGATGCCATGCGGGCCGTGGCCGAGGCCAAGGATCCCACGCTTGCCGCCATCGGTTCGCCCGAGGCGGCGCGCTCGCACGGGCT
>CAZTTW010000634.1:0-3513 GCA_964616265.1 uncultured Myxococcales bacterium
GCTCTGGAGCGACAAGGATTTGTCGGCCGCACCGTGATGTCGCTCGGTGCTGGCGTGTACGAAGAGACCGTATTTCGACTGGGCTTGCTTGGCGGAAGCATCGCCGTCTTCGAGAAGCTCTTGGGCATGAGCCGCTGGGCCGCCGTGCTAAGCGGCTTCGTCCTTTCGTCGGCGGTATTCTCGTTCGTACACTACCTGCCGCCGCTCGGCGATGCGTTCTCGTTCGGATCGTTCACCTTCCGTCTACTGGCCGGCGTCGTCTTCGGTCTCCTGTTCAAGCTGCGTGGCTTTGCCGTCGCCGTCTACACGCACGCTTTCTACGACATCTTCGTGCTCGTGATTCGATAGTAATGGAAACCCTGAAAGGGTTTCCAACCCTTCCCGCGATGGTCCGCGCCGAGCTAAGCTCGGCCCTCCCCACGCGTTTGTAATGGAGACCCTGAAAGGGTTTCCAACCCTTCCCGCGATGGGGACGAAGGCTACTTGTGCTTCTTCTTGGCCACTGGCTTTTTGGCTGCGGCTTTCTTGGCAGGAGCAGGCGCCTTCTTCGGAGCAACCTTCTTGGCAGCCGGCTTCTTCTCGGGCTTCTTGGCAGGAGCAGGCGCCTTCTTGGCAACCGCCTTCTTCACGTCCGCCTTCTTGGTGTCCGCTTTCTTGGCCTCGGGCTTCTTCGCGGAAGGCTTTTTTTCTTCCGCCTTCTCTTGCGCCTTCTCATTCTTGGCGGGAGCATTCGCTACAGGCGACGGCGGCGTCTTCGGCGCCGAGACAGCTTTGGCCGGGCTCTTTTCAGCCGACTTCTTACCCACGGCCTTGCCCGACACCTTGGTCGGCGACGGAGTGGACGGCAAGCCGTCATCCTCTCGCCCCACCGGCGAGCCAGGAATGTCCTTGCGATTGTGGACGAGAATTCTGCGAGCGTCGGCGAACGTGATCTCGACTTTGCTTTCCGAAACCACTTCGGAGACGTAGCCCTTGCCGAACTTTGGGTGGAAGAGGATGACGTTCTCGCGGTAGGTCTCGCGGAACTCATAGGGCTTGGCGTTCTTCTCGCCGTGCTTGGCAAAGAACTCTTCCCAGGTTTGCTTCTTCAGAAGAGCGCGCTTGCGAGCGGCAACCGGCTCGGGCATGTCCTCTTCCGCCTCCCCCCGAGGCTTGCGAAAAGAATGGACGTCGCCGCAGGGGTTGCACTGAACGCGACGAATTTCGTCCTCGTATTTGGATATGACGACGTGGGTTGTGTCGGTCTTACATTTCGGGCAATAAGCCTCAACGTCGGACCCTACCTCGTCGACATCATCCTCGAACATGAAGTCCATGGTTTCGCCCCGATTCTCTGTGATTTCGCCTAGTAACACGTTAGCTTGCCGGCTGCAACAAATCCGCACTGTCGGCACACGAACAGCCTTCTGCCAAAACCGCAATCATGGTTGCTGTTTTCCAATTAAGCCATCAATTCCATGCAATTAGGCGTCTTAGAGCGTCCGAGACCAAAATCCCAAGCCACCTTTCAGAGCGACCTGGCGCAACTGCCTTCAAACAGTGTAAAAGGCGCCAACATCAACGCATGCGCTACTTTGACGCGAGAGTGATCGAGAACCGTACCCTTGGCAACGGGTACTTCGTGCTTCGCCTGGGAGGCTGTGACTCGCTGGCCCAGAGCCGTCCCGGCCAGTTCATCATGCTGCGCGGAGACTGGGGACGCGACCCTTTGCTGCCCCGCCCGATTTCATTGCTCTCGGTAGCACCTGAAGGCCGCGCCGACCTGCTCGCCAAATCGATTGGTCGGGGCACGCGCCTTCTCGAAGCCGCGACCCATGGCACGCGCGTTTCGATCCTCGGTCCGCTCGGCAGTTCTTTTCCCGAACCCAGCGCCGACCGATACGATTTGTTCGTCGCCGGCGGCGTCGGTTTACCACCACTCTTTATGCAAGGCGAGCACGCGTCCCGCCGCGCCCTCGTCAACAACTGCGAAATGATTTACGGAGGGCGAAGCTCGCGCGACATCGTTCTCCTAAGCGAGATGCGCGGCCTTGGCCTGGCAACCTGCGTTGCCACCGAAGACGGATCGACGGGCCGGCGTGGCCGCGTGACTTCTGCCCTCGAAGCCCGTATCGAACACCACCGCGCCACCGGGCGAGCGCAAGCGTTGCGGATTCTCGCCTGCGGTCCGCGAGAGATGCTTTGGGCCGTTGCTCGCATCGCCGAAGCCCAGGGCATCGAATGCTACCTTTCGATGGAAGAGCAAATGGCCTGCGGCTTTGGGGTTTGCTTGGGCTGCGCAATCCCGGCTCGTTCGCGGCCGTTCCGCTACACGTGCAGTGACGGGCCTGTCTTCCTGGCCTCCGATTTGATCATTCCGCCACCGCCGACGCCGACTGCCGCCGCGGAGAACACCCCATGAGCGCCGCCCCCGTCGAGCCGACACGTCCGCGCCTCGAGATCCGCTGCGGCGGCATCGAGTTTCGCAATCCCATCCTCACGGCGTCCGGAACCTTCGGTTACGGCAAAGAATTCGACAGTCTGATGCCGCTCTCGGCGATCGGTGGACTCGTCACCAAGGGGATCTCGCCCAATCCGCGCTTCGGAAACCCGGCGCCGCGTATCTGCGAAACGGCGGCGGGCATGCTCAATTCGATCGGCCTCGAAAATGTCGGCGTCGAGGGCTTTACCAGCGGCAAGCTGCCTTTCCTGCGAACCTGCGGCGCGAAGGTTCTGGTCAACTTCTTCGGGACGACCTTCGACGACTACATCGCCTGCGGCGAGCGACTGGGAAAGCTGGACGGCGTCGATGGGCTGGAAATGAATGTTTCGTGCCCGAACATCAAAGCTGGCGGTATCGAGTTCGGCCGCGACCCGCAAATTTTGGGCGACCTCGTGCGCGCCTGCCGCAAGGTCATCAGCAAACCCTTGTGGGTCAAGCTGACGCCCAACACTTCGGACATCGTAGCCTTGGCGCGCGCGTGTGCGGACGCCGGCGCGGATGCCGTTTCCGTGATCAACACCATCACCGCCATGGCCATCGACGCCCGCACCCGACGGCCCAAGCTCGCGACGACCTTCGGCGGGCTCTCCGGTCCCGCCATCAAGCCGATCGCCTTGCGCATGGTCTACCAAATTCACCGCTCCGGCATCGGCATCCCTATCTGCGGGATCGGCGGCATTCAATGCGGCACCGACGCCGTTGAATTCTTTCTAGCCGGCGCGAGCACGGTCCAGGTCGGGACGCAAAACTTCATCGACCCCGCTTCTGCCGAACGTATCACGCGCGAGGTGGAGGAATTCTGCCTTCAGAACAACGTTGCCGATGTGCGTGAGCTCGTCGGGGCGCTGAAGGCTCAGGGCTAAACGATAGCCTTTACAGAGAATTCTCTGACGCGAAATACATTGGAAACATTCGAAGGATAGGATTTCGTTCAGCCTTTCTTTCTCACGAAGAAGATTGAAGAACAGCGCGAGGACGTCTACTCTTTCCGGCCGGTGCATCATGAAAAAGATCGAAGCCATCATCAAACC
>CAZTTW010000635.1:0-3500 GCA_964616265.1 uncultured Myxococcales bacterium
AGGCGATCGGGCGACTTGCCGGTGGCATCGCGCATGACTTCAACAACCTGCTCACCGTGATCATCGCCTGCTCAGAGCTGCTCCTGCTCGGGTTCGACGCGGCCGACCCCAAACGCAACGACGCGGAAAGCATCATCGACGCCGGTAAGAAGGCCGCTTTGCTGACCGGGCAGTTGCTTGCCTTCGGGCGCCGCCGTGTGAGCACGCCGATACCCACCGATCTTGGCACTGTGATCGCGGGGATGGAGAAGATGCTCCACCGCCTGATTGGCGAAGAAATCGAGTTGGAGATCGTCTGTGGCGAGCCACTCAGGCTCATTCGAGCCGACGCCGGCCAGATGGAGCAAGTCGTACTCAACCTTGCGGTGAACGCCCGCGATGCCATGCCGACTGGGGGGCGGCTTCGAATCGAAGCCAGCAACCTAGATTCGGAAGACGGACAAGGCGAGCGTCGCCGCTGCATCATGCTGTCGGTGAGCTATACGGGCCTGGGCATTGCACCCGAGATCCGCTCCCGCCTGTTCGAGCCTTTCTTCACGACCAAGGCGGTGGGGAAAGGCACGGGTCTTGGCCTAGCGACTGTCCACGGAATCACGAAGCAGCTCGGTGGAAGCGTTCGCGTAAAGAGTGCCATTGGCCAAGGGACGCGCTTCGAGGTGATCCTTCCGGCCACGGACGACCAGCGCGAGAACGCACCCACAGCGGATCTGGCCCCTCTCCGACGGGAAATGGGTACGCTCCTACTCGTCGACGACGAGCCAACTGTTCGCTCGATGACGGCGCGCGTTTTGCGCGAATCCGGCTACACCGTGATCGAAGCGGCAGACGGCGAGGAGGCCATCCAGCTCGCGGCAAGCACCGAGAGGCTGGACTTGTTATTGACCGACGTCATCATGCCACGCATGCGGGGCGCGGATCTCGCTGCACGCCTCCGACAATCGCGACCCGACTTGAGGGTGCTCTTCATGTCTGGATATCCCGATGACGAGCGCTTTCTCGCGGAGGATCTTGGCCAAGGCTCCGGGACACTCCTCGAAAAACCGTTCACTCTAGGAGCATTGACGAGAGCCGTCGCGAAGCAAGTAACGGCGCTCGCCCTCGTGGGCGCGAAGCACCGAATCAAGTCGCCCAGAGCTTAGGAGCGAGCACGCGCTTCGGGACAATGGCGCTTGTTGCTCCACCTCGTCCGGCGCTGCTAGTTCGCGATAGCCGTCGGCGTCGGCGGCCCCATCTCCAGGTGGAGGTTCGCCACCGAGTCGAACGGATTGGTACGCACGGCGAGCGAGAAAAGGTACGGATAGTCGCTTTGCAGGTGCTGAAAGTAGTCAATCCACTCGCGGAGCAAGAGCTGGTAGGCGCGGTAAATATCGGCTTCGAGGTGCTTGCGATCATGGTCGGACAGGTAGCTGAGATCCTGCCTTTGCGCGAGCTCGTCGGCGAGGTGGAAAACTGCCCAGAGAAGCTCGGTGAAGGTGTCGTGCTCGAGCAAGCTCGGATGTTCGAGCAGGCGCATGAGAAAGTTCCGCTCGTCCAGAAGCTCGGCGCGAAGCATGCCGAGATCGCCACGTTCAGCGTCGATGTGGCTCACGTGCCTGACGACGGCGGTGCGCATGGCTGTGAAATCGGCGCCAGTCGCTTGGTCGCCGACGTGGAGGTGGCGCGCGAGATCGCCGACGCCCTCGTCGAAGCTTCCGAGCAGCTTGAGCAGTGGCGTCCCAACTTGGCTGAAGAACACGCCCAAGACGACATTCACTTTCTTGCGCATGACCTGGCGTTCCCGTGCCGAAAGCAGTCGCTCGAGCACCACTGTCAAGAGCAGTACCTGGATGAATAGGAACGCCACGTCCATGAGGAGGTAATAGACGATGTCGCGTCCATTGTGAAAGAGGACGTAGTGAAAGCCATAGGCCGCGACCGACGAAAGGAACAAGGCAAGCAGCACAGTTGGTCGTTTGGTGCGCACGGGGTCCAGCCACTCAATTTACTTCAATTCAACTGTGCGTAGCAAGGCGGGCCGCGCGATCGCGATGGCCCTGTTTTCCCATCGGACAACGTAGGCCGCCGTCCGTGCCTGATGACGCAAAGAGCGCGGAGCCGCTGGCTGACGGCTCTGTGAGTGACGTGATCCGCTACAATTTTTCGTCGGATGAGAGCAGTGCCGCCAGGACAGGCCGCTCGCTGCCGGCCGGTAACTTTGCCAGCGACTGTAGGTGCGCTACCAAGAAGTCACGGTTGTCCTCGACGGACAAATTCTGCATTTCGAGCGCGCCAATGCGGTCTTCGGGTGAGAAGGCGCTTTCGACCTTTTCCATGGACAGCTTCTCAGGCGCGTAAGCCATGTGGTCGGCCTTGGTCTTCAAAATTGTGTAGTCGTCACCGCGACGCAGCTCCACTGTCACTTCGCCACTGATGGTGGGCGCCACCCAATTGGTGAGCGCGGTCTTGAGCATCATGCACTCGGGGTCGAACCACTTGCCTTCGTACAATAGCCGGCCGAGTCGGCGGCCGAGTGTGTAGTACAAGTCGGTGGTGTCTTCATTGTGAATGGCCGAGAGCAAGCGTTCGTAGCCGAGATGCAGAAGCGCCATTGCCGGGGCTTCGTAAATGCCGCGGCTCTTGGCGTTAATGACTCGGTTTTCAATTTGGTCGCTCATGCCGAAGCCGTGGCGGCCGCCGATCTTGTTGGCCTCGATGAATAGGTCGAACTGTGTCGCGAATCGCTTGCCGTTGATGCTAGTCGGCAAACCCTGCTCGTAGCCGATCGCAACCTCCTCGCTGGCGATGGCGACGTCCGACTTCCAGAACGCGACGCCCATGATTGGGTTGACGATGCGGATCCCTTTGTCGAGGTACTCGAGATCTTTCGCCTCATGGGTGGCACCCAAGCAGTTGGCGTCGGTGCTGTAGGCTTTATCGGTGCCCATGCGGTAGGGCATGCCCAGCGATTCCAAGTACTCGGACATTTCTTTGCGGCCGCCGAAGCGGTCGACGAACACTTGGTCCAGCCACGGCTTGTAGATGGTGAGCTGCGGGTTGGTGAGCACGCCGTAGCGGTAGAAGCGCTGGATGTCGTTGCCCTTGTGCGTGCTGCCATCGCTAAAGATGTTCACGCCGTCCTGCTGCATGGCGCGCACGATGGCCGTGGTGGTGACGGCGCGGCCGAGTGGCGTGGTGTTGTAGTACTTGCGGCCGGCGGTGTGCAGGTGAAAGGCGCCGCACTGAATGGCGATGAGTCCCTCGCGCACCAGGGCGTCGCGGCAGTCCACCAGGCGGGCGGTCTTCGCGCCGTGCTTGAGCGCCGTCGGTGGAATGTCCGACGGATCCGCCTCATCGGGTTGCGCCAAGTTCGCCGTGTAGGCGTAGACGTCGAGCCCGCTGCGTGCGAACCACGCGACCGCGCAACGCGTGTCGAGCCCGCCCGAGTAGGCGATGCCGATGCGAGAACCCTTGGGTGGAAGACTGCGGTGGATGCGACTCATGCGTAAGCGCATACCATGCGA
>CAZTTW010000636.1:0-3499 GCA_964616265.1 uncultured Myxococcales bacterium
GGCGAAGCTCAGCTCGTCGATGGCCTTCAGATCGGTTGGATTGACCATGGCCACCGCTACCCGCCGACTGACCGACGTGTAGAGTGGAATCGCCTTGAGATTGGCGGCACGCTGCGGGCTCAAGCGTTTGAGCAAGCTTTGGTCGACGCGTGCGTAGTCCTGGTCCAAGGTAGGTGGCACCCCGAGCAAGATCCCCAGCGCCGTTGCCAGTTGGTCGGCCGTAATGAGACCTTCCTCCAGCAAGCCAACGCCAAGTTGGTCGTCCTCCAGATTTTGATAGCCCGCGAGCGAACGAAGCTTTAGCTGCGACAGCCAGCCTCGATCGAGCAACACGTCCACCAGCCTCATGAAATCCCTCGCACAGACCACGCTTCGCAAAGCCGCATAATTGTCCCCAAGGAATGTCCCTTCCCTAGGCATGTTCTTTCGGCGGACTGCGAATTTTCTGGAGGTCCGTCCGAGTCGCCAGAGTGCGCGCAAAGAAGGCGCCTCAAGAACCTTCCAAGCCGCCGTAACGACGATGAAATCAGCGACAGGGGTCGAACTCGGAAATCGTCGTCTCGATCACGAAATCAGAACCGGTCATGTGGCGCTCCGCGAAGAAGATATGCATCGCGTACATGCCACCTGCGGCAATGCCGAGCTTGTCTGCTTGCGCGTCGAGATCCACGGTATCGGAAAGCATCGAGTGGATGCCGCCGAGGTCGATAGCGAGCTTGCGATTGATGAACACGAAGACGTCGTCATCGCCCGAGAAGGTGAAAGTCTCGCCGCCCTGGTAGAGAAACTGCGTGGCGATCTCGGCCGTGAAGGCGTAGTTGTGCGGTTGGCCTTCGTTTCCGAAAAGCTGGTCGTCGATGGGGAAGAACGCCGTGTTGTTGTACGTGTAGACGCCCTTGTTGGCATCCGCAACCGTGAGCGGAATATCGATGGTCGTCGCGCGGTTGGTGCCGGGCACGTCCCGGTACCACTGATTGAAGGTCTCGGGACCCACGACCGTCGCGGTCGATCCGCTGTGGGCGTACACCGGCTTGTCGTCGTCGCCGAGCGTGGCCGCAACGATCCCGGTTTCGCTGATGCCGTCGTGATTCATGTCCGGGAAGGTGATGTGAAAGTCGCGGACGGTCGCGAGCAACTTGGCCTGCTGGGGCTGTTTGGGCTGCGACGCCGTGCACGCCTGCCACGCATCGTTAGTGCAAGTCATCGTGCCGGAGCCACAGATGGACGAGCAATCTTTCACGATGTCGGCGACCTCGCAGGTGCCCTTGCGCTGGTTGTTCTCGCAAAGCTGGGTTCCGTCGCCGCACGTGTTGCTGCATGGCACGCGAACAGGAGCAACGTCGCAGGTCGCGGCCCACTGGTTGTTCTGACAGAGACGGGTGCCGTCGCCACAGGTGTCACTGCACGGAGCAGAGACCGGCGGGACCACACACGCCGACCACGAGCCGCCCTTGCAGGTCTGCGTGCCATCGCCGCACGTGTTGCTACACGCTTGCGCCGCACCTTCCTGACTGCATGGAAAGATGCGCATGGCCGTTCGTCCTTCGCAGGCGCCGAGAACGAGAACGAGCAAAACACCGAACACAAGAAACCGTGAAGCCCCCGACGACAACATGTCAGAAGGTTACGCTACGTGGGTCTTGGCCACAACCGCTGAACCGGTAGACGGGCTACCCGAGGATCAACCTCACAAAGAACACCACTGAGGCCACGCCTCCCGCGATGAGCGATACGACCCAGACCCGGCGGCTTTCGATGAGCGCGCCGATGGCAGAAAGGCCGATCGCCACCTGCAGGAGCGTCACGATGCTGGCAAACCACTCATGTTGCTTCAGGTCTTCTTTCGACTCCTGCTCCAGATGCTTGGCCTCGTCACGAATCGTGTCCTGCTCGTGGCCGTACTTCTCGACGTCGGAACGCACAGAGGCGATGCGGCTCGGGTCGACGTGAAGCTCGGCCAGAATATCCGCTTCCGCCGACCGGGTGGCCGCCTTGTTCCCCTTGGCCTGAAAATACGCCCACTGATCGGTTGCCCGCGACTGCTTGAGCAACGCCTCGTTCGCGCTGTGTCCCGATTTCAGCGAGGCGATGGCCGCGATGACGGCAAAACACGCCGACGACACCGCCAAGCCGCGCAGCCAAGGAACGCGATGCTTTTCTTCTCGCGCTTTCTCGTGCGCCGCCTCGGCCTGCTTGTCGACGCCGACTTCTCCGATTTCAGCTTCTTCCATGTTGCCCCCTGCGTTTGCCCCATACCATAGTGCGAACCGGCGCAAGGGCCAGATGCAACCATGATCCCTCCTCACCGTGAGACATCTCCGCTCCGCGCCGAGCTTGCTACGCTCGTCCGCTTGGCGCTGCCGCTGATGGCATCGCAGGTCGGCATGATGATTCTCGGCACCGTCGAGACCATGCTCATGGGCCGCGCAGGCAACACGGCGCTCGCGGCGGTCTCGCTGGGCAACGCCTGGACGCATGGAACGATTCTGGTCGCCATGGGTGTCGTCATGGGCGCCGATCCCATCCTCAGCCAAGGCTACGGTGCCGGCGATAGCCGGACGGTCGCGCTCACCTTTCAGCGAGGACTCGTGCTGTCGGTGCTGCTCAGTGTGCCGGTATCGCTGCTGTGGCTGTGCACGCGGCCGGTGCTCGGACTGTTCGGCCAGGACCAGGCGCTGTCGGCGCTCGCGCACACGTTCGTTTCGCTGCAAGCGCCGACCGCTTTCGGGTTCTTGGTCTTCACGATCGCCCGGCAATACCTCGCCGGCCGAGGCATCGTTGCGCCGTCGCTGTGGGTGGTGCTGGTGGTGAATGTGATCAACGCCTTTCTTACCTGGTGGCTGGTTTTCGGGGGCGGACACCTCGCGCCCGTGGTCGGCGCGGGCGTGGCGGGTATGGCGGTTCGGACGCTCTTGCCGACGCTGCTGCTGGCGCTGATCTTCGTTCGCGGCCTTCACAAGGCCGCCTGGGTGCCGTGGCAGCGTGCCTCGTTCGACCGCAGAAAGATCGCCCGCATCGCGTGGCTCGGCTTTCCCATCGGGCTGCACTTCGGCCTCGAAGTGTGGGGCTTCCAATTGGCCACGCTCATGGCAGGAAAGCTCGGGCCGGTATCCCTCGGCGCGCACGCGATCGTGCTCAACCTCGCGTCACTCAGTTTCATGTTTCCGCTCGGCATCTCCACAGCTGCCAGTGTGCGCGTGGGCAACCTCATCGGCGCTGGCGACGAAGAAGGCGCGCGACGTGCAGCGCGCTTGTCGCTTTGCTTGGGCGCCGGGGTGATGGCGCTTTTCGGCTTGACCTTCTATTTCGGGCGCTGGTGGCTTGCCCGCGCCTACGGCGCCGAGCCCGCCGTGCAGGCCTTGTGCGCACGCGTGCTGCCCATCGCTGCCGCTTTCCAGATGCTCGACGGAACTCAAGTCGTGGCGAGCGGCATTCTGCGCGGCCTCGGCCGCACCAAGCCCGCCGCGATTTTCAACTTGGGCGGTTACTACTTTCTCGC
>CAZTTW010000637.1:0-3496 GCA_964616265.1 uncultured Myxococcales bacterium
TGGGCCTACGACATCGGCTACGGCGGTCTCGACCACGTCATCGCCTCAGGCCGTAACGTGAACATCCTGGTGCTCGACACCGAGGTGTACTCGAACACCGGTGGTCAGTGCTCGAAGTCGACCCCAACGGGCGCGGTGGCCAAGTTCGCGGCGGCCGGCAAGTCGACCGGCAAGAAGGACCTTGGCCTCATGGCCATGGCCTACCGAAACGCCTACGTCGCCACTGTGGCCATGGGCTACAGCGACGTGCAGACGGTGCGCGCCTTCATCGAGGCTGAGCAATACGACGGTCCCTCGATCATCATCGCGTACAGCCACTGCATCGCCCACGGCATCGACATGGCCAAGGGTCTCGATCACCAGACCATGGCCATCGAGTCGGGCGCGTGGACGCTGTACCGATTCAACCCGGCGCTTTACGCCAAGGGCGAGAACCCGCTGAAGCTCGACTCTAAGCCGCCGAAGATGACCTACGAGCAGTGGGCCATGAAGGAGACGCGCTTCCGCTCGCTCACCCAGAGCTCGCCGGAACGTGCCAAGGCACTCATGGCGCAAGGTCAGCGAGAGGCCATCGCGCGCGTGAAGTTCTACGAGGCGATTGCCGCCAGCGGCAACACCTCGCCCTTCGCGCCGCCGGCACCGCCGGCTGCGACTGAGCCGCCGAAGGCGTAAAGGGTAGGGCGTCGAAGCAAGGGCCGAGAGTCAGCCGAAGGGCTGGCTACTCGGCCTTTCGCTTTTAGGACACGTTCAGCCCTACGTGTTGTTGGCGGCCAACATCGACCCGCAACTCTGAACGATCCCCTCTCGGCGCGGAAATCATACTTCCGGGCTACTCCCGGCCTCAAGGTTATCGAGATGATACCGATAGTCGTCAGTGGAGAGAAGCGCGGGAGAGTCCCTTTGTCGCCGCAGCCCCTGCGTGGACGGGACTGGCCACACGAATAACGGAGAGCGAGGTCCTACGCATGGTACTGACAATCAAGAGAAAGCTGGCCTTGTTCGTGTTCACGATGGTGATGGGCTTGGGTGCGGTCATTGTCGTCGGCCAGGTGGAGACGAAGAACGTCTTCGACGCCGCGAACTACGGGAACGTGAATAGCGTGCCAAGCATCTTGCTAATCCATGGCGCCATCAAAGATGTAGGCGACATTCGTTTCCTGACTGCAAAGCACATGCTGGCAGACAACGGAACGAAGAAGGCGGACTACGACGGGGAGATCCGGAAGCTGAAAGCGGGCTTCGACAAGAAGCTGAAGGACTATGAGTCGCTACTGTCCGATGAAAAGGACAAACAAATGCTGGCGGACGATGTAGCGCTCATTGGCGAATACTACTCTGCCAACGAAGAGGTCCGGGCGCTGTCCACGGCTGAAAAACGGCAGCAAGCGGGTGAGCTGCAAGACAAGAAGGCCGGCCCCTTGGTGGAAAAGCTAAGAGCGGCCCTAGATACGCATATGCAGTACAACGAGAATCTGGCCAACAAGGGCACACAGGATGCGCTGACATCGAAGAGCAGATCCACCACGATTGGCTTGACGCTCGGCTTTCTCACGACTTGCTTGCTCATAACGCTGGGGTTGGCCGTCTCGCGCTCGATTACGAAGCCGGTTGACTCGCTGAAGGTCGCAGCGGAGCGAATGGCGTCCGGAGATTTCAAGGTGAAGTTCGACACCCAAAGAAAGGACGAAATCGGACACTTGCTGACGTCGATGCAGTCCATGGCGGTGAAAATCAGCGAGGTCGTGGGCGACGTGAGGGATGCATCGGACAACGTGTCGGCGGGCGCACAGCAGATCGCCTCGTCTGCGCAGCAGTTGAGTCAGGGCGCCACCGAACAGGCCGCCTCCATCGAGGAGGTGTCATCCTCGGTCGAGGAGATGAGCTCGAATATCAGACAAAGCGCCGACAATGCTTCCCAAACCGAGAAGATCGCCAAGAAGGCGGCGGCAGATGCAAAGGACGGCGGCGAAGCGGTGGGCCGCACCGTCGAGGCCATGAAGCAAATTGCGGGCAAGATCAGCATCATCGAGGAGATCTCGCGCCAAACCAATCTGCTTGCGCTCAACGCCGCGATCGAGGCGGCTCGCGCTGGCGAGCACGGCAAGGGCTTCGCCGTGGTGGCCTCGGAGGTTCGAAAGCTGGCCGAGCGAAGCCAGAAGGCCGCTGCCGAAATCACCGAGCTGTCGATATCAAGCGTGGACGTGGCGGAACATGCGGGCGAGCTCTTGGCGAAGATTCTGCCGGACGTGCAGAAGACCGCCGAGCTGGTACAGGAGATCTCGGCCGCCAGCCGCGAGCAAGACGGTGGCGTTCAGCAAATCAACAAAGCTATCCAGCAATTGGACCAAGTCATTCAACAGAATGCCGCTGCTGCCGAGGAGACCAGCTCTACCACCGAAGAGCTGGCGGCCCAGTCAGAGCGGATGCGCGAAATGATCGAGTATTTCAAGCTGGAAGATCGCGGGCACCGGCAAGCGCGTGCAGGCGCCCCAGCTGGGACAAGGCAGCAGACGCCGAAAGCACGAATGGCGGAACGTCCGAAGGCGCAGGCCACGAAGACCGCCTCGCTCAAAGCCGATTCTGGCATCTCCGTTCGGCTGGCGGCCGAAGACGATTCAGGGTTCGAAGCATTCTCGGAAAATCCCGGGTAGGGAGGGCATCGCTCGTGCCTGGTGATGGGTGCCATGACTTCGCCGGCACCGCTCGCGGTGCCGCAACGACCAGTCCCAGGCGACGAAGAGCCCATCGCCCAAGCTCGCTACGGTCGAGTTGTAGTGGGTCTCGGTAATCAAGACTTGGGCGACCTTACTCGGCCTGTCCCAGGCGACGCTTTTCTTCAACCCGCGCGAGGGCGAGCTGGGCGGGCAGGGCGCGACGGCTGCTGGCGGCGGCCCATTGCTTGAGCAGGTCTTCGCACGCGCTGCGAACTTCGGGGCTCTTATCGTAGGTCGCGAAGTGCTGCAGGATCGCGGTCGACTCGGGCTCGCCGATGGCGGCAAGCGCGGACACCAGATTGACCTTTCCGCGCGGCGAGGCGGTGTGCATCGCCGTTTCGATTTGCGGAACCGCGCGCCGACCGATCTTTTGCAGGCGCTCGATCGCCGGGCCGGGCAGCTCGTCGCTCCGCTTGGCCAGCACGTCGATCGATGCGCCGATGTCGCGGTACGAGCGATCGTCGCAGCCGACGAGACCAAGCGACACCAGTAATCCGATCATCAGGCCGCGCATGAGTCGTCTCCAGTAGTCCGTCCGGCCGACCGCCGCGCGTGGCGTTCGCGGTATTTGGTTTCGGCGTCGACCGCGACTTCGCCAAGGTCACTGCCATGGCTGGCTTCGCGCTCGGCGAGCCGTTCGAAGAACGCTTCGCCGAGATCGATTAGCTTGGTAATATTACCTTCGGCAAAACCCCGCTGGCGAAGCTCGGCGCCACTGTGCAGTCCACGCGAATACCACGCCAGCGTCTTGCGCAATTCGTGCACGACCATCTTGGGGGTGG
>CAZTTW010000638.1:0-3495 GCA_964616265.1 uncultured Myxococcales bacterium
CCTACCTCGTGGGATTCGACGATGATATTGCCCAGTCGCTCGCCGAGCACGGCCTCGAGCGCTGTCTCCAGCTCGGGTGGCGGCTGCACGATATCCGCGACCAAGCCGCGAATGCCGGTCGTGGTCCAGGTCGACCCGCCCGCGACATCCTGTCCCTCGGGATGGGCGCTGTCGTCGCGAACCTTCTGCATGATCGCGCGAACGCCGCGCTGAAAGCTTTCGTAGCGCTCCTGAATCTCCGCCAGCGACTGCAGGCGTGAACGCCGACGGTGGGCTTCCTCGCGCAAGGTTTCGAGCTCGATCTCGCCGCGACCGACGTCGGCCCGCAGTCCGGTGGTGCGCGCTTCAAGCTCGCCCCTCGTCGCAGCCAATTCCTCGGCACGCGCTTGCAGGGTTCGCACTTGCTCCTCCGCCTCGGCGGCTTCGCTGTTCATGCGCGCAATGGTCTCGTTCGATGCCAGCTCGTCGTTCGCCAGCTCTTCAAGCCGGCGCGCGAGATCCTCGGCGCGAACGCGGGCCGATTCCAGATCCGATTCGAGTCGCGCAATTCGCGTGCGCGCCGCACCGGCTTCGGCCATCGACTGATCGAGTTGCTTGCGCGCCGTCGCGAGCTCGCTCTTGGCGTTCGCGCTGGTCTTTTCCATCGCCTCGAGCGCCGCGCCTCGCGACTCCGCTTCAGCGTCCAGCATCTCCAGCTGACTCTCGACGGATGCGAGTGCTTCGGCATCGTGCTCGCTGCGCAGGACGAGCGCTTCGCTTTCTTTGCGCGCGTGCTCGGCGCGGACGACGAGCATCGCCGACTCGTCTTGGTAATGCTCGGCCCGCTGAGACGAAAGCTGGACCTTGTTATCGAGAGCAAAAAGATCCTCTTTAGCGCGAGCGAGCTCGGACAACTCTTCGGACAAGGTGAGGCGTTCTGCCTCGACGCTCGTCTCCTCGGCGAGCAAGGCACTGGTTTGATCAGAGTGGCGAGCAACGACCTCGGTATGCGCTAGGGCGACGTGCTTCTGCTCGGCGAGCAGTCCGAGATGTTTCTGGGTCGCCAGACAAAGCTCCAGATCTCGGAGCTCGGACTTGTATCGCTTGTAGCGTTCAGCCTTTTGGGCCTGCAGCTTGAGCGATCGTAGCCGCGTCTCGATTTCGCCCAGGATGTCGGTGACGCGCAAGAGGTGCTGGCGGGTCGCTTCCATGCGCCGCTCGGCAACCTTCTTCTTGGCCTTGTACTTGGTGATGCCGGCTGCCTCGTCAATGAGTTGCCGACGATCTTCGGGCCGCGACGACACGATGAAGCCGATGCGGCCCTGCTCGATGATGGCGTAGGCTTTCGAGCCGACGCCCGTGCCGAGGAAGAACTCCACGATGTCGCGCAGACGGCAGGGAACGCCGCCGAGCAAATACTCGCTCTCGCCGCCGCGGAAAAGCCGTCGCGTGACGACCACATCGGAAGGCCCCACCACACCCCACGGTACGCCGCCCGGGGCCATGTCGCTGGTCAGCGAACCGGTATCAAAGGTGATGGATACTTCCGCCATCCCGGCTGGGCCGCGCGATTCCGAGCCATTGAAGATGATATCTTCCATGGCCCGACCGCGCAGGTGTTTCGCAGATTGCTCGCCCATGACCCAACGAATGGCATCGACGATGTTCGACTTGCCACACCCGTTGGGACCAACGACGCCCGTGATAGGGTCGTCGAAATGGAGAACCGTCCGGTCGACGAAGGACTTGAACCCACAGATTTCTAGCCTCTTTATCCGCATCAGACACCCTCGTGGCGTGACATTACGTGACCATACTAGCCACTTCGTGACCCTGGATTGGTAGCATCCGGAATGTCCTCTGTAAAGGCTTTGTCACCTCATGCGCTGATTCTCTGCCACCGTTCCTGAAAACGTCAAAAAGATCACACGTTTCACGCCGTCCCTGTTAAGGTTCGCCGCACCATGGAGGGTGGAATTAGCCCAGATTTGACCACAACGGCCATTATCGCGGCCGTTTTCCTGGCCGCGATCGTTTTGCTGCTCTACGCTATACGCCGCGCTCGAAAATCTCGCGCCAGACAGATTGATGAAGCCGGCGAGGAGCGAGCGGTTCCGAGCAGCAAAGCAAAGAAGCCGGCGCTCCGAGCAGAAGATGTCGTTGGCGAAAGCAAAGCAGCTGCGGGACCTCCTCCAGTCTCGCCACCGTCTAAAGCTCCTCCGGCAACGGAAGCGAAGACGCCGCCGGCGGAGCCTCTCCCCGCCGCCCAGCCAAAGCACGAGGAGCCTCGGCCTACCGAGCCCACCGTCGAGAAGACTGTACCTTCCAAGCCTGCCTTGGCGGCGGGCCCAGTGCCTCCTGAGGTGGCGGCGCCACCCAGGGTCGTTCTTCCGACCGAGAAGCCAAGGCCGACGGCGGCACCAGCCATCCGTCCCAAGGCACGGGATGCAGCGGCGCTTGCTCCTGGTCTGGCCCGAACCCGGGCGGGGTGGGTCTCACGCCTGGGTCAGCTTTTCGTCGGCAAGAAGGAGATCGATCCAGCTCTTTTCGAGGAGATCGAGAAAGTCCTTTTGACCGCAGATATCGGCGTTCGCACCAGCCAGAAGCTACTCGAAGAGATCCGCTCGTCGCTCGGCCGCCGCGAGCTCTCTGATCCCAAGTCGGTCTGGGCTTTCCTACGAAAACGCAGTATCGAGTTCCTCAACGTCGAGGCCCCGAAGGTTGACTACGGAAAGGCAAAACCATTCGTACTATTGGCGATTGGTGTCAACGGCAGCGGCAAGACGACGACGATTGGCAAGCTGGCCTCGAAGCTGAAAGCCGACGGTAAATCGGTCCTCATGGCTGCGGGCGACACCTTCCGTGCGGCCGCGGCCGAGCAGCTAGAGGTTTGGGGCGCACGCGTCGGCGCTCCGGTCGTTCGCGGCAAGGAAGGTGGTGATCCATCTTCGGTCATCTTCGACGGCATCAAGCGAGCGATGAGCGACGGCGTCGACGTCGTCATCGCGGACACCGCCGGGCGCCTTCATACCAAGTCGAACTTGATGGAGGAGTTGCAGAAGGTTCGGCGGGTCGTCGGCAAAGCCTTGGACGGAGCTCCGCACGAAACCTGGCTGGTCATCGATTCGACGAGCGGCCAGAACGCCATCGCTCAAGCCCAAATGTTCACCCAAGCGATGTCGGTCACTGGTATTGTTCTGACCAAGCTCGATGGCACCGCCAAAGGCGGGGTCATCCTCGGGATCGCCGATCAGCTGCGAATTCCCGTAAGGTTCATCGGCGTCGGCGAACGAGTTGAAGATTTGCGCGAATTCAATGCCGAAGAATTCGTCGAGGCGCTTTTTGATCACATTGAAGAAGAATAGACGATACTTCCGAACACTTTGAGGGGTGGAAGTTTCGACACGGACTGAAATTTTGTTGATTTGCAGAAATTCCCTGTGCTACATTGCCCGCAGCTCTGCCTTCATAGCCAAGCCTCTGAAATCAAAGCGATTTTTGTCATGGGGTGAAGGC
>CAZTTW010000639.1:0-3492 GCA_964616265.1 uncultured Myxococcales bacterium
ACACCCAGGTCGGAGGCAGTCAGCCGGTGCTTGCCTACTTCGACGGGGATCCTTTTCCCGTGCAAAACCAGACCCCGGACGGGGAAGCGACACTCCACGATCGTTCTCTGGCCATGATGCGGGTTCTCGTCGTCGACATGGACCGTTTGCACGTCGATCCGACGACGGGCCTGCTCGTAGACGACGCCAAGCTCGCGGGCGGGAAATGGGCGAGGGGAACGACGTTGTCGGCGGACGTTGCCGCCTATGCGCTGCTGTCTCTCCGGACCGCGCGGCGCGCGCTCGACTCGATGCTGACCCTCTACACCAACACAGCGCCGGATACCGCCGGCGTTCCCACGCCGCTCGACGCCTTTCCGTCGAGCGACGGCGTTTCGTTTGCAGCCCGCCTGGACAAGCTCATCGACACCCTGGCCGCCGTCTTCTACGACAAGCTCACGCAAGCGGACGGCAAGGCGTTCTCGGCCTGGAACTTGTCGAGCACGACGGCCGTGGACGCCGGTGCCAGTCTGGACGCACACACGGCCGCGATCCGTGGCCTGCTTCTCGCCTACCTGGCCACGGGGGCGACCAAGTTCCGCGACCGCGCCCAGGCCGTCTTTGAACGCCTCGAAACAGCGTTTTACGATCCGAGTGTTCGCGCCTATCGCGCTGTCGCGGGAGATCAGTCTCTGCAGTTGACCTTCACTCCGCGTCGTTTTGGCCTGCTCCAAGGGGCGTTGCGCGACATGTACGAGTTGGTCGCGGTGTTGCCCGCCAACCAAGCCCTGGTCCCACTCATCGAGGATCGGGTCGGACGACTGAACAAACTTGTGCTCAATGGCTGGGACGATCGCGACCAGGATCAGGTCATCGAGTGGCCGAGCGAATGCGCCTTCCTCGGCACGGGACCCGATGGAGCGCCGATGGGGCGCGGCGGCTTGCAGATGGCCGAGCGTGTCCTCACCGGCGAGAGCGGCTCGCTGGCCAGTTCGACGCCCGACGGAGGAACGCGCTTCATCTCGAAGGATCGCGATCACGATTGCGTTCCCGAGATCTCAGCGGCGCGGCTTCCCTCGGCGTTGGCCAACTCGATCACGTTCTCAATTTCGCCCTGGTCCACCGCGGACGAGGGGATGGTGTGGAGCAACGGTGCGTGGGTGGCGCCATGAGGTCTCCCAGTGTATGGATTCTCGCCACCCCGATTCTCGTCGGCCTTTGCGGCTCCGGCTGCGACAGCGGTTCGACGGCGGCTCAGCCGGCCCCCCACGTGCAGCAGTCCCACTCCGGCGCCCTGGCGGTAAGCCCCGACCATTCGCGTCTCTACGTCGTGCACCCCGACGCCGACACCGTCAGCTTCTTGGATGCCAAGAAGCACACGATCTTGCGCGTGGTCCTGCTCGCCTCCTCGACGCCGGTGCTCGATGCCAACGGCCACTACAAACCGGCGGTTGGTCCGCGCGCGCTGGCTTTGAATTCCACGGGCAGCACGCTCTTTGTTACGGGCCAGTGGTCAGGGAACCTGTACGCAATTGATACATCATCGGGCACGCTCAAAGGCCAGCCCGTGTTCCTTTGTTCCGAGCCAATCGGCGTCGTGGTGAGCGCCGACGACTCGAGTGTGTTCGTGGCCTGCTCGCAAGACGACGAGGTCGTGCAGGTCCTGGCCAGCAATTTGTCGATCGTCGCGACCGCTCCGTGTCCGCGCAAGCCTTGGGCGCTCGCCTGGGCGTCCGATGGTCTGACGCTGCTCTCGACCCATCTCCTGGGGCCGGGGGTCAGTCGTTTCGCGACGGCGCCGCTCGCGCTGCAGACGACCTGGGCGCTCGCGGACGGTCCGCCAACCATCGATCCGAATACTGCCAAAGAAGACCCGACCGAACCCCACGGGCCTGTCCGCGGTATCTACGACGCCATCGTTCGGCCCGGCTCTTCCGAGCTCTGGGTTGCGCACATGATGCTGGGGATCGACACGCCACAACCGGCCCTCGATTTTCAACGGACGGTCTTTCCGTCGCTGTCGATTCTCGACGCCGGGGGCAATCAACTCGCGCGCCTTTCGGTGCTCGCCCATCCCGGCGATGGCGGCGCGTTCGGCGATATCACCTCGGGGCCACGAGCGCTGGCGTTCTCGGACGACGGCAAGCTTGCGTTCGTCGCCGATGCGGACAGCGAGGACGTCCTGGTCGTGGATGCGGAGAAGCGGGTCGAGACGCAGATCCTTCGCCCCTTGCCCGGTCACATGCCCGATGGAATCGTGTTCGCTGCAGGAAAGCTATTCATTCAGGAACGCAACACCGAGGACATCGCCGCGTTCAGCATCGCCGAAACCGACGGCGGGGTCTCCTCCATGGTGGCCGACGGCCCGGCCTTCGCCACGCTCTCCGCCGACCCCATGCCGGCAAATCTCCGGCTCGGCCAACGACTGTTCTACTCCGCCAACAGCGATCAGTATGCTGTCACCCAAAACCATTGGGTCGCATGTGCGACCTGCCACGTGGAAGGACGCAGCGATGCGGTGACCTGGCGGTTCGAACAGGGCCCACGCGACACCCCGACCAACGCCGGCGGCATGCTCGATACCGGCTTTCTTTTTCGCAGCGCAGATCGCAACCAAGTTCAAGACTACTGGCGAACGATCAACATCGAGCAGGGCGGTCATTTCAGCATCATCGATCCCTCGCAGAAGTCGCTGCTCGACGCTCTGGCCGCCTTCGTCAACTACGCGATTCCGACGCCCGTCCCGCCTTCGACAGACGCGGGCCACGCCATCTCCGGGCAGGCGCTCACCGACCTTCGCGCGCGCGGGGAGACGGTGTTCGGGCAACTCGGATGTGCAAACTGCCACAGCGGGCCGGCCAAGACCGATTCTGGAGCCGGCAACCCCGCGCTGGATCTCACTGGCCCCATGGTTTCGTCCGTCACGACCGGCGGTGTCCTGCTACACGATGTCGGAACCTGTGTGACGACAGGCGCGTTTCCAGACGTCGCGCACACGGATGTTAACGGAGACGCGAGGCCTGCCTGCGCTTTCGACACGCCAGCGCTTCGCGGGCTTTGGGATTCCGCGCCCTATCTCCACGACGGCAGCGCGGCAACCCTCGACGCGGCGGTTGCGGCGATGCTTGGGCCCGCCGTTGCCTCCGGGGGATCCACCACTGCACCTTCACCGGACGATCTGCACGCGCTCGTGGAGTTCTTACGGGGCCTCTGACGATGACTCACTAGTTGTCGAGCGCGCCCTGGAGGAGCCACGCGACTAGAGGGCTGTCCCTAGTTCTCGGGTTCACAGAGGTGGCATACGAGAGAGCGGCGCTCGGACGCACGCCATAGGCCGCGCTACGCGCGTCCGTGGCGCGCTCGGCTTCCGGGTCCTTACGCGACTGGCGACAGATTCATCGACAGGGAGAGGATCCGTGCAAGCCAGTCGCGGGCCCCTGTCCCGACTCGCTGGCGCCCGAGCGCGGACGCTCGCGGCGCTCGTCTACGCCGCCTCGGAGGAATCCCCGGCCG
>CAZTTW010000640.1:0-3488 GCA_964616265.1 uncultured Myxococcales bacterium
GACCTGGCAGGTCAGGAGCACGTCGCCCGCACGCTGACCAACGCCATCGCGCTCGAACGCGTTCACCATGCCTTTCTCTTCACCGGGGCACGCGGCATCGGAAAAACCAGCGCCGCCCGTATTCTTGCCAAGGCCCTGTGCTGCGAAAAAGGCCCCACGGCCGATCCGTGCGGCACCTGCTCGATGTGCAAGGCCATCGTCAGCGGGCAATCGGTCGACGTGCTGGAGATCGACGGAGCCTCCAACACGGGCGTCGACGACGTGCGCACGCTCCGCGAAGGCGTGCGTTACCTGCCGGCCGAGGCTCGCAAGAAGGTCTACATCATCGATGAAGTGCACATGCTGTCGACCAGCGCCTTCAATGCCTTGCTCAAGACGCTGGAAGAGCCGCCTCCGCACGTCGTGTTCATTTTCGCGACGACCGAGGTGCACAAGATTCCGGCGACGATTCTCTCGCGCTGCCAGCGTTACGATTTCAAGCTGCTATCGACCAGCGCGCTCACCCAGCATTTGACCACGATTCTTTCGGCCGAAGGCATCGAGCACGACATCGACGCCGTTCGGCTGCTCGCCCGGGAGGCCTCGGGTTCGGTGCGCGACGGCCTATCTCTCCTCGACCAGGTGCTTGCCTACGTCGGCAAGGACAAGCTGACCCGCGAGCGCGTAGCCGAAGTCCTTGGCGTCGCCGATCGCAGCGTGCTCTTCGCGTTGGCCAGCACCGTGCTCGACCGGGACGTTCCCAAGGCGCTACGCAGTCTCGCCGAGGCGGTCGATCGCGGCGTCGATCTGGTGCAGCTTGGTCGCAGTTTCCTCGGACTTCTGCACGATCTCGAGATCATCGCCTTGGTTCCGGATGCGGCCGAGATCGTCGATGCCACGCCGGACGAGATTGCCGAGGCCAAGCAGCTCGCCGAAAAAGCTCCGCGCGGGCTCGTCACCTCGCTCTTCGAGCGCTGGGCGCGCGCCGTCGAGGACGCGGCCCGTTCGCAAACGCCGCGCCTGATTATCGAGATGGCGCTGGTGGACTTGTGCTTCATCGAGCCGCTCCTGCCGCTCGGCGATCTCATCGATCGACTGGGCAGGCTGGAAGGTCGATTATCGGGCTCAGTCGGGGCAGCCCCTGCTCGCGGCACGGATCCACGACCAAGGTTGGTGTCGGTCCCAGCCGCCGCACCCAGCATTCCGAGGCCGATACCGATGCCATCGCCGACGCCGACCAGCGCACCTTCAAAGGCGGCGACCGTGCCTACGACCTTGGCGACCGCTGGGCCGGAATCGGACATCGCCACGGTTTGGCGCCGCGTCTGCGAATCCTTCAGTCATCGCCCAGCCATCACCGCCGCGCTCGATCACGCCGAGGTCGCGTCGTGGGAAGGTGGCCAAGTCACGCTGCTGTTCGACCAGAAGCTGGCGCAGGATCAAACTGCCAAATGGAAAGTCGAGATCGAGCGCGTCCTATCGCAGATCACTGGCAGCCCCACGCGCCTCGTGCTCGAGGTGAGCAGCGGCAAGAGTCAGAACGTCCTTCTGCGTTCGGAAGTCGGTCGGGAAACCGAATCGGCGCAGGCCGAGAAAAATCAGCGCGAAAGCGAAGCGCGCCAGCACCCCATCATTCGCAAGGCGCAGGAAATCTTCGGTACCGCACCCAAGGAGATCAAGACGCAATGAGGGAGACGCCGCGTCCATGAGCGCCGCCGGCCCCATCGCGCGCTTGGTGTGCGAGCTCGGCAAGCTACCGGGCATCGGCGAGAAGACTGCCGCTCGCCTCGCCTTCCACATTTTGCGCGCGCCCGAGGAAGACGCCGCCGCGCTGGCCGCCGCCATCGTCGACTTGCGCGCGAAGATCCGGCTGTGCAGCGTTTGCTGGGACTTCACCGAAGACGATCCCTGCGCCATTTGTCGCGACGAGCGCCGCGACGCGAGCCTGGTCTGCGCGGTCGCCCATCCCCAGGACGTGATCGCCATCGAGCGCACCGGCGGCTATCGCGGCCGCTACCACGTTCTTCACGGCGTGCTCTCACCGCTCGAGGGCGTCGGCCCCGACGATCTGCGGGTCGCCGAGCTCGTCAAACGTTGCAGCGACGGAAACTTGCGCGAAGTCATCGTGGCCACCAACCCGAGCGTGGAAGGCGAGACGACCGCCGTCTACCTGGCCAAGCTGATTCGTCCTCTCGGCCTGCGCGTGAGCCGCATCGCCACCGGCGTTCCCATGGGCGGCGAGCTCGAATACGCGGATCGGCTGACCCTCGCGAGAGCCATCGATGGTCGTCGCGAGTTGTAGGGTGCTAGCCTCGTGCGCTATAAAGCGGGTGCGGTTTCCTGTCGTTCTTCATCGCAGCCGTGTGTGGTGCGCGAAAAACTGTTAAGCTAGCCCCGCCTAAGAGAGTTACCTTTGAAGTCAACGTCCCGCAACTTGCCAGTCGCAACCCACCGATGCTAGCTCTGTCCACCCCAAGCGTACTGGCCCTGGCCGGGCATCAAGGAAAAGCGAGAGCCGAATGAGTGGCCCAGATGTCATGTACCCCGAAGAGCAGAAGCAGATCGCAAGCGTCTGCCAGCGCCTTCATCGGGATGCCAACGCCAAGGCCGTTCTGCTCATCGGCCGCGACGGACAACCCATTGCTGAAGCCGGCGAGGTCGGCGAAATCGACGTCACGTCGCTATCGTCGCTGACTGCCGGAAATGTCGCCGCGACGGGCGGCATTTCGAAAATTCTGCGTGAGAAAGACTTCACCAGCCAATTTCACGAAGGCGAGAAGACCCACGTTCACATCACGCTGGTTGCGGGGCGGGCCATTTTGGTCGTGCTCTTCGACGAGCGCTCGTCCCTCGGTCTCGTTCGTTTGCGGGTTCGCAAGGCCACCGAAGAAATGGCACGCATCTTCGAACAGGTCACGCGCAAAGCTGCAAGCCAGACAGGTCCCTCGATCCTGAACGAGATTACCGACGCCGACATCGATAAACTCTTCAACGATTGAGTGAGCCTTCCCGTCGATGAGCTTCATCAACTACTCTTCCCGCGAAATCAACTGCAAGCTGGTGTACTACGGGCCCGGGCTCGGCGGAAAAACCACCAACCTGCAGTTCATCTACGCGCGCACCAGCCCCGAAGCCAAGGGCAAGATGATTTCCCTGGCAACGGAAACCGAACGAACCTTGTTCTTCGATTTCCTACCGCTGTCCCTCGGCGAGATCCGCGGCTTCAAGACCCGCTTTCACCTGTACACGGTTCCCGGTCAGGTCTTCTACGATGCCAGCCGCAAGCTGATCTTGAAGGGCGTGGACGGCGTCGTGTTCGTCGCCGACTCGCAGGTCGAGCGCATGGAAGCGAACATCGAATCGCTCGAAAACCTGCGCCTGAATCTAAACGAGCAGGGCTACAACCTCGACAAGCTTCCGTACATCATCCAGTACAACAAGCGCGACCTCCCCAACGCCGCGCCCCTCGATGAGCTGAGGCAAGCGCTCAACCCGACGCACATGCCGGA
>CAZTTW010000641.1:0-3472 GCA_964616265.1 uncultured Myxococcales bacterium
GCATCTGCTCGGCGAAGCCGTCAAACGTATTCACATGGGAGACTCGCTAAGCTCCCTCTTCATCTGAACGATCTGCACGCAGCAAAGGACGCCACCATGGACTTCGCCAAAGTTTCCGTCGAGATTCGCCAACAATCGGGCAAAGGCCCGGCCCGCCGCTC
This sequence comes from uncultured Myxococcales bacterium, assembly GCA_964616265.1. Taxonomy (GTDB): domain Bacteria; phylum Myxococcota_A; class Polyangia; order Fen-1088; family Fen-1088; genus Fen-1118. Next base: position 162 of record CAZTTW010000641.1, read on the forward strand.
GCGCGCCGGTGGCAAGTTGCCGGCCGTGCTCTACGGTCACAAGATCGCGCCGCTGTCGCTCGTGCTGGATCCGGTGGAGCTGAAGCGTGCCCTCGACAAGGAGCGCCGCCGCAATACCGTGTTCACGCTCGACGTGAAGAGCGACGGCAAGAGCGAGCCCGTTACGGCCATGATTCGCGACGTGCAAATCGATCCGATTTCCCGCCTTCCCGTTCACGTGGACTTTGTGCGCGTGAGTATGGACGAGGAAATCAAGGTCACGGTGCCCGTCGTCATTACCGGCGTCGCCGTCGGTACCACCAACGGTGGCAACTTGCACCTTTCCCACCACACGCTGCCCATTGCCGCCAAGCCGAACGCCATTCCGACCAAGATTGAGGTAGACGTCACGGCACTCGATGTCGGCGACGCTCTCCACGCCGTCGACCTCAAGTTGCCGGCCGGTGTTCGCACAACACTCGATCCCAAGGAAGCCATTGCGTCGGTCGTGGCTCCGCACATCGAGAAGGCCGAGACCGAGGCCGCTGCCGCTCCTGCCGAAGGTGCTGCTCCTGCCGCGGGCGCTGCTCCGGCCGCAGGCGCTGCTCCGGCCGCGGGTGCTGCTCCGGCCGCGGGTGCCAAGCCTGCCGCGGGTGCCAAGCCTGCCGCGGGTGCCGCTCCTGCCGCTGGCGCCAAGAAAGAGGAGAAGAAGGGCAAGTAGACCTCACCGGGTTTGCTGGATCCGTGATTGGCGATGTGGTTGGTCGTGGGTCTCGGCAATCCCGGGCGGCAGTACGTGGGAAACCGGCACAATGCCGGTTTCATGGTCATCGACGAGCTTGCCCGCCGAGCCGGGGCGACGACGCCTCGGCTTCGCGGAGGTGCCGAGCTATCTGAAGCGTCGCTGCGCGGATCGAAGGTCATCTTCTGCAAACCCATGGAATTCATGAACACCAGCGGCTTCCCCGTCGGTCGCGCGGCGAGCTTTTGGAAGATCGCGCCCGCACAGACGCTGGTCGTTCATGACGACCTGGATCTCGAATTCGGTCGCCTGCGCCTCGCCGAAGGCGGCGGCACGGGCGGCCACAACGGCCTGCGCTCGATCGTGTCAGGCTTTGGCAGCGAAGCCTTTGGTCGCTTGCGCTTCGGCATCGGCCGTCCACCCGCCGGTTGGCAAGGCGCGGATTACGTCCTGGCAGATTTTTCAGCCGAGGAGCGGAAAGTCCTGCCAAATCTGATAGAAGAGGCCGCCGATGCCGCGGAGGTCGTGGTGAAGGATGGGGTCGTCGCGGCGATGAACAGATTCAATCGCAAGAAGAAACAGAAGTCCGAAACCGGAGGCGCGAGCTAATCGCAACTCCACCCACTCCTTGCTCGCTTGCAAACGTGGGCGAGACACAGGTCCAAAGGGAGAAAACGAAACCATGGCAGACAAACGATTAGGATCGTGTCGGGACATCCCCGGCAGAACACGCGAGTACGAAACCATCTTCATCCTCAAGCCCGACGTGACCAACGAGGCCATCGGGCAGGCCAACACCAAGATCCGCCACGTCATCGAAGCCGGTGGAGGGCGCTTGCTCAAGGTCGAGAACTGGGGCCGCAGGAAGCTGGCCTACGAGGTGAAGAAGCACCTCAAGGGCGTGTACATTTTCTTCAACTACCTCGGCAACGCCGGGTTGGTAGACGAGGTGGAGCGCAATCTGCACCTCACCGACACCGTCATTCGCTACTACTCGATCAAGGCGGCCGAGAACGTGGATCCGGCCACCAAGACCTCAACGGTGACCGATGAAACCTTCGCCAGTGCGTCGGTGCCCGGTCCCGACGAGGAAGCCATCGCGACCGGCCAGGCTGGCGCGCGGCCCTTCGGCGACGAGGAAGAGGAAGGCGCATTCGATTTCGAAGAAGCAGTTTTCGGCAAGGTCGACGAACCGGTCCGGAGGGGAAGCTAAGCCATGGCACGTCCAGAAGAAAAAGACGCAGATCTCGATCAGGAAGGCGGCCGCAAGAAGTCGAGCACGCGACGCAGGCCCTGCAAGTTCTGCACGGATGAGAACCTCGTCATCGATTACAAGAACGCGGCTCTACTGAAGTACTTCATCACCGACCGAGGCAAGCTCGTGCCTCGTCGTCTCACCGGTAACTGCGCCAAGCATCAGCGCTCCATCGCGCGTGCGGTTGCGCGCGCCCGCATGATTGCCCTCATGCCCTTCGCGGTAACGGGTAAGTAGTCGGAGAAGGAGAGAATCCATGCGAGTCATCTTGAGAGAAGACAGGGAGAACCTCGGCAAGGCTGGCGAGGTGGTCAGCGTGCGCGCAGGCTACGGGCGCAACTACCTTCTGCCGGCCGGTCTCGCCGTGCCGGCGACCGAGAAGGACGAGGCTCGGATGCAACACGAGAAGCGCGTTATCGCTGCGCGGGTTGCCAAACTGGCCAAGGAAATGCAGTCAGAAGCCGATCGCCTCTCGCAGGTGTCGGTCACGCTGTCACGCGCCGTGGGCGAAGAAGACAAGCTCTACGGCTCCGTCACCAACCGCGATGTCGCGGAAGCGCTCGCCGAGCAGGGCATCAAGCTCGATGCCAAGAAGATCCATCTCGACGAGCCCATCAAGGCCCTGGGCATGACCGAAGTCCAGGTCAAGCTGGGTCACGACGTCACCGCCAAGCTGAAGGTCTGGGTGGTCAAGAAAGAGGGCTAGTCTATTCAGCAAAGGACCCTGGTAGGGTCCTTTGGATCCCCCGCGGGCGAGCGCATTCGAGCCAAGCTCGCCTGCGCTCACGCGATTCGCTACCACTGAAACCGAGCAAAGCGGCTCACGACTAGCACAGTCGTTGAGCCGCTTGCCATTTCTGGAGATACACTAGCCCGCCATGGCCGAACAACTCTCGCCGGTCGTCGCGCTTTCGCCGGGACGACAGCCGCCGCACAACATCGAAGCCGAGCGCTCGGCTTTGGGTGGTGTGCTAGTCAAGCCATCGGCGTTCGACGAGATGGCGACGACCCTGACGTCCGACGATTTTCTGCTGCCGTCCCATCGCGAAATCTTCGCGGCCATGCTCGAGCTCGACAAGCGGCGACAGCCCATCGACGTCGTCTCGCTAGGCGACGAACTCAAAAATCGTGGCGCGCTCGCGCGGCTGGAAAACGGGCAGGCCTACCTCATCGAGCTGGCCAACGCGGTTCCGACCGCCGAGAACATCGCGCACTACGCGCGCCTGGTGCAGGAAAAGGCGACCTTGCGGCGGCTCATCGCCGCGTGCGCCGAGATCCAATCGCGCGCCTACGGCGAGTTCGGCGACTACGAGCAATTCCTCGACGAGTCCGAGC
>CAZTTW010000642.1:0-300 GCA_964616265.1 uncultured Myxococcales bacterium
TGACCACATGCCCTGCCGTGCAAAGACAGGTGCCATCGGGCTGGCAGGTTCCCCAAATGCTAGAAACCAGCAAGTTGTCGTTGCAGGTCTGATTTGCGCCGGGCGCGCAGGGAAGAGGACGGTCGGCCGCCCCGTCGGCGACCAGGTCGGGGAGCGAAAGATCCCTTGCCCAAACATCGACGGCAGTCCCTGCGTCGAAGGTGAAACCTTCGTCCGCTGCACGGACCGCAGCGACTTCTACGCTGACAAAGAGATCCTCCGCCGACCCCATATCGGCCGGCGAAAGGTCGACCGCAGCAT
>CAZTTW010000642.1:310-3465 GCA_964616265.1 uncultured Myxococcales bacterium
CGGCACGCCCGCGAGGCGCAGCTGCGTCTGGAACGTCCGCAGCATCCCTTGCGGGCGAATCGGCGGAGCCAAGGTCGGAGGCCAGCGCCGCATCCGACGTTTTCTTGAGTGGCATCGACGATGAGCATCCGCCGGACGCGCCGAGCGCCAACGCGAGAATCGAAAAACACGGAGCGAAGTGGCGCGGTGATGTGCTCATGGGGAGGCTCCTCGAAGGACGCACGGATCTTTGCACAGATCGCCTCGCCGACCAGGTGTCGAGGGTCACAGCCCGAGGGGAGTTCGCCTGACCAAGCTCGCCCCTGTTGACTAACTGCGCTGTTTGGCGATACGAATAGGTGGTGGGGCTCTATCCATCGGTTACCATTTCGTCGATTCTCGGCGATCACCTGGAGGAGCGCACCCTTCTCGTCCGCAAAGTCGATGCTCTCGCCCTGTGCCAACACGGTGACTTCGAGCTGGTCCAAGCCTTCGACACCTTGAGCGACTTCGATGGCAACGCGCGCTCGTTGCTGTGGCGGTTACGGGATTTCCTCGGTCGTGCCAGGCTTTGGGGTGTGGACATCTCGTCTCTCGACGACGAGCGGGTGATTCATGTCCTGCGAGCGCGAATTGGCGGAGGCGAGCTGGTGGGGATCAGGCGCACGAAGGAGGCCCTCGCACGAGAGGGGGACAACGTCACGGCCGCGCAGAGACGCCTGGTGCGGGCGATCGATTCGGCTGCCAAGGGGCTTGCTTATGGCGGTCGCCACTACAAGTTGGTCGTCGGTATCGACCTGGCTCGGACGCCCGATCGCGACAGCTACCAGGTCGTCGGTCGCGACGAGGCTCGTAGTCTGCTCGAGTCGATGGCCGGACAGGCTGCGGGCGCGGGCGGCCTCAAGGACTTGCTGCCGAAAGCGAGCGAGCAGCTTTCCCGCGACTGGCGACCGCCGCTGCAGCCGACCGGACTCGTGCTCCTGCGCAGGGAGGCAGCGCCTCGTCGAGCGCCGACACCGATCGAGGCCGTGATCAGCCCGTCAGCGCTGCGCAAGCTGCGGGACGAAGGCTGGATCGAGATCGTCTTTGTCGATGCCGGCATGGAGCCGGTAGCGAACGTCGACTTCGATCTTCGACTTGCCGATGGGGATAGCAAGTCGGGTAGGACGAACGAAAACGGCAGTGCTCGGCTCGAGGGCATCACGCCTGGCGAGTGCACGGTTCGTTTCCCGAAAGTGGATGGACCGGTGGTCCTGCTGTGATCCACCCATTCTTTAGCGTCTGAGGGTTGCATCTTCCTGCTCTTCCTGTGTCGCGAACCGCACCCGTGGTTTATCATCGCGGCTCAAGGAGAGACGACGGACACCATGCGCTCACTGCTCAAGATTCTGGCTTGGGTCCTGATCGGATTCGCTGCCCTGGGAGGCGCGGCCGAGGTGGACAACGCCTGCAAAGGCAAGGGCGAGGTCACCGCAGGCGACGCTGCTCTCATGGCCGTGTTCGCCGCGGGTGGACTGTTGCTGTTGCGGACGGTGAAGCGAATGAAGGCGGCAGAAGAGGCGCCCGTGGCCTTGGCCACCGCGACGTCGATCGAGCAGCACGTTCTCGGCGCAGCTCGCCGCAATCGCGGCCATGTGACGGCCGTGAGCGTCGCTGCCGACGGTGGCGTCTCGATCGAGCAGGCGCGCGAAGAGCTCGAACGTCTGGCGAAGGAGAACGCGTGCCTGATGGACATCTCGTCCGACGGTCGCGTGGTGTTCCGCTTTCCCGAATTCGAGACAACGGAGAGCAAACCATCCTCGTAGGCGGCTGCCGCCAACCTCAATCGCGTGATGAGACCGTCGTTTACTGACAGCCCTGGCGCTTGGCTTTGAGGTCTTTCAGCTTTTGGACGTTGCCCTTGGCCACCGACGGAAGCTTCGCCTCGGTGAAGGCGGGATCGGGCTTGTACCAGGGCATCTTGCCGAATTGTTGCTGCCACTTGGGCTTCGCGAAGACGTAGCCGAAGCGGGCGTAGATGCAGTTGCGAAGCTCGTCGTAGGCGTCGCAGGCGGGCACGTCGTTGAAAGGAAAGTCCATCTCGCAGAAGGTGTCGTCGAGCTTCTTGCAGAGCCTGCACGCATTGGCCGCGAGCTCGTCGTAGGCGTAGAGCGTGAGCAGTGCGCATGGATCGGCGCAGGTCTCGGCGTTCAGTCCGGGTTTGCCGGCGGGCGCGGCGATGGGCATGGCCATCGGTGCGCTGGCCTGGGGCGACGAGGTGGAGGCGTGCTTTTCGCGCTCTAATAGGAAAGCAACGACCTCTCTTTGGAATGCTTCGTCTGCAATCTTAAGCGCCGTCTTGCCTTCGGAATCCTTCGCCTGGACGTCCGCGCCCTTCTCGACGAGGAGCTTGACGATGTCCAGCCGGCCCCATTTGGCCGCCACCATCAGTCCAGTCCGGCCTTGGGCGTTCTTTGCCTGTACGTCCGCGCCCCTCGCTACAAGCAACCTTGCGACGTCGGTGTGGCCGCGCTCCACCGCTGCTGTCAGCGCTGACTCACCGTCTGCGCTCTTGCCATTGATGTCGCTGCCCTTTTTCAAGAGGACCTCTACGACTTCCGCGCGGCCGTCCATCGCGGCGGCCATCAAGGCGGTTCTGCCGCGCTCGGCCTTCGCTTTGACATCAGCGCCTCGATCCACCAGGAGCTTCGCGATTGGGGCACTCTTCACCACCATCAGCGCCGTGATGCCGTCGTCATTCCTGCCATTCACCTTGGCACCCTTGTCCAGTAGGTAATTGACTATCGTCGCATCCTCGCCCATGGCTGCGGCCATCAGGGCCGTGAGGCCGTAGGCGCTCGTGAAGTTGATATCTGCGCCCTTGTCCAGCAGCAACCTCACAATTTCCCTATCGCACGGTTTCGACACGGCGTTCATCAGCGGCGTCATGCCACCCGAGCCCGCCGTGGCATTTACCACTGCGCCCTTATCCAAGAGGAGCTTCACGATCTTCGGATCGCAATTGTCGGTCGCTACAAGCAAGGCGGGCAATTCATTCTCGTCCTTGGCCTCTGCGTTGGCGCCCGCTGCCAGCGCAGCTTGCACCGCTGCCAAATCGCGATCCTGCAAAGCTCGGAAAAGTCGCGCGTCGTTGCTGTCGAGAAGCGGCAAGGCGACCTCGGTCTTGTCTAGGCGAT
>CAZTTW010000643.1:0-3465 GCA_964616265.1 uncultured Myxococcales bacterium
GTAGATGTCACACGCGCCTTGCTGGTCATCCGCAGAGAGAACCCGGCGCTGGGTGTCGGGAAGATTCACCGAAGGGTACATGGTGGCATTGGCGACTGAATCGGGAAGGTCGGGATTTCCGTAACAGTTGATCTCGGGCGTGCCGTTATTGTCCAAGTGACGCGGTTGCCCGTCTGTCGGCGCGTAGCAGTTGTGGTCGAGGCCGATGACGTGGCCGAGCTCGTGGGTAAGAGTGTTCTGAAAATCGGCGGTCCGGCCATCGGCCAACCCGGGCTGCGCTTCGAGATCGCCCCAGGAGTAGTCGACGGCATTGAACTCGACGTCCGTATCCAAAATCTCGCCTGTCTTGCTGTTCTTGACCACCGTGGTGACGGCCAGAGCGCTCGCCGGATAGCAGGCAGGCTCTGCTTCGCCGGCATCGTTCACCGGCGTCGGCTCGCGGCACCACGTTCCTTGGCGAAAAACAATGACGTTTTGCCCGTCGTTGCCGACATCCGCTGCTGGAGCGTCTTCGGGTGCAATGGCCAATCGAATGTCCGTGCACGCCAGCTGAGGATAGCTCCAGACCGCAGCCGCTTGGGCGGCGGCGGCCGCGTATTCGGCCGGAGTCAACAGGGGTGGGGCTGAACCAACGAATAGCTGCAAGCTGATACAGGGGTGTTTCCACGCAATCGGGACGCCCGATGCCGTCACTTCGCGGACATAAGCGCACGCCGGCTTGGACAGAAGCGCAACGAAGCTCAGAATCCCGACGAGCGTTGCGAACAAGAGCTTGAATCGACTCATGGACCGACCAGCGCTCGCACCTGAGCTCGCAGCATTTCGAGCGGCAACGAACCTTCCGAGTTAGCCGCGTCTTTGCCCACGAGCGACGCTCCCGTGCGATCCCAAGGCGCAGCCATCCAGCGATTCGTCGTGGAATCCCAGCCCAAGCGACGCTTGCCTTGGCCCATGCCCACCAGGTGACCGCCCTGGATGAAGACGACCACGCGCTCGCCTTGCTCAAAACTGGCCTCGCCGTACACGGTCATTTCGATCTCGCCGACGATGCCACCCAAATGCCGAAGCCGGATTCGACCACTTTCTGGCACTTGCCCCTTCCAGCTTTCCGAGACGGCAATCTCGACCGTGGAATAGATGGTCCGATGCTTCGCATCCCATGCGCTATCGGTGGAGAGCACCTCTCCCAGAACAATGCGATCGGCGCTCGTCGTAAGCTCGGACAGATCCATGGCTCGCATCACCGATGCCCTCGCAGAGCCAGCGAGGATAGCCAGCCCCGCAACCAGGCATAGACGCAACCTCATCATGGGAACCTACAGTAACACCAGTGCCGCGTTGCTTGCGGAGCTTACTTGCCGAGGTCGCGAAGCTCGAGCTTGGCGGTGCGTGCGCGCGCCAGATCGTCGGCCGACAAACGACCGCGCCGCTTCATCATGCCGAGGAGGTCGTAGAGGCGGAGCTGCCAGCTTTCGTCGACTTGACCGTCGCGGAAGCGCCGAGCGAGCACGTGCGGGTTCGGCGTCAGCGCAGCGAGGTGCGCCGATTCGAGCGGCGTAAGCTCGCCGACGTCTTTGCCGAAGTAGGTGCGCGCGGCTTGCTTTACGCCGCGAATTCCAGGGCCCAACTCGATAACGTTCAAGTAAAGCTCGAGGGTTCGTTCCTTGCTGAGCAAGCGTTGCAACCGCCACGTCAGCACCGCCTCCTCGAGCTTGCGCGCCAGGGTCCGCCGCTGGCTCAAGAAGAGGTTCTTGGCAAGCTGCTGCGTGATCGTGCTCGCGCCCCGATCGAAGGATCGGTTCTCCAAATCCTGCGCGAGCACGTGCTGAATCATTTCCACGTCGAAGCCGTGGTGATGAAAGAACTTGCTGTCCTCCGCAGTGAGGAAGGCCGAAGGCAAGTGTGGCGGCATTTGGGCGAGCGCCACGAAATCATCGTCGTACGGCCCGAGAGGAAAGTGGGTGGCTGCCGGAGCCTCCTTGGGCGGGCGCTTGAGGGCAGGCAAAATCTCCGCCAGAGCATCCGCTTCATGAATGACCCAGCAGCGAGGGTTGACGTCGATGTCGAGCCGCAGCTCGTCCCAATTTCCGGCGTTGAACTCCAGGGCCACCAGGAATCCCAGGGTGCCCCCCAAATCGAGACCGGAAAGCGCGCGCTTCACTGGCTCGGGCTGCCCGCGCAGCAAGGCCGAACAGGAAAGCGGCGCCTGGCGGGGCGTCTGCACTACCAGCGATCCTCGCATCGGTGAGCTCGTTTCCAGCCAGCCCTTGGCCGACACCGTCGCGGCAAGCGCCTTGATGTTTCCACGCGTGATATCCAGGCGACCCGCTCCGAGATCCGCAGTGCCCGCCAGATCCACCGTCAACGATTGATTTCGCCACGGCGACACGTCGACGGCGCCATGGAGAAGATCGACACCACCGATTTGCCCCTGCACATCGAACCTCGCCTCCAGCGAGGTTCGGTCGGCGACGAGGGAAGCAACCAGCGACGCCCGCGCGCGCTCGAGTCCAAGCCCCGGCTTCGTACCGGCCGCGGCAAGCGGCCGCAAGGAGAGCTCGGGTACATCGACCGTCACGTCGACCTTGTCCGGCCGCACCTGCACGCCGAGAAGCTTCCGCTTTCCAGCGTCACTTTCATCGTGGATTTCAAGCTCCGCGCTACCGCGGCCGAGAGTCGCCGAGAGCGCCAGCCGGTCGATGAGCGAGCCTCCGCCAGGAACCTCGACCGCGAGGCTGTCATTGCTTTGGATGGTCCAGCCAACGAGGGAAGAGGCCCGCGCAGGCGATCGAATGGCGAGAGCGCTGGTTCGCACCGAGGCCCACCCCTCGACGTCGACGACGGCGCGATGGAGCGTGGCGAACAGCGTGCCATCCTGCGCGCGGTCTATTTCCGCCTCGGGAACGCGAAACTCCAAGCGCGACGCATGCGGGAGCACGAAGCTTCCACGCAGGCGCACGTGGCGCAGGAGCAGACGAGGCGTCGCTCGACCGAGAGCTTTCGGCCCAGGCGACGTCGGGACCTTTCCGGCACCCGAAGGCGCGCCGACGTTGTCGCCGCTGCCACTTCCGAAATACTCGACATCCAGCCCGTCTACCCTGACCTCCGACGGAGTCCAGAATCCGGCCGGGCCGCCCAGGCGCACAGCCACGCTATTCGCCCAGGCAAGGGTCTGTGCTTCGAAGGGCGGCGCGCCGGCAATGCGAACGTCGCGAACGACAATTTCGAACCGATGGTTGATGGTCACGCTACCCACGGATACGTGGTGCCCGGTCCATTGCTCGAGGCGCCGCTGAACGATGGCAGGCGCTTTCCATTGCCAAAGCAGCGACGCCGCTCCCCATGCAAGGATGAGGAGCAGACAGGCGAGGACGAGCTTGAGGCGCTGGCGAGAAGACAAGGATGCGTATCCTAGCCCGAAGCCCAATCTCCTTCACGCGCCACGGAAGGTGAGGTTAGTGCGAT
>CAZTTW010000644.1:0-3462 GCA_964616265.1 uncultured Myxococcales bacterium
GCCCGGGCGCGGTCGGCCGTTTGTTTGGACCGGTCATGGTGCTGTGGTTTCTGACCCTGGCGGGGCTTGGGCTGTGGCACGTGGCGCATTTTCCCGGCATCCTCGATGCCTTGAATCCCCTGTGGGCTGGCCGGTATTTTGCCCGTCACGGTCTGCGGGGCGCGACGATCTTGGGCGCAGTCGTTCTGGCCGTAACGGGCGGGGAAGCGCTCTACGCTGATATGGGCCAGTTCGGACGTGGCCCGATACGGCTGGCCTGGTTCGCGTTGGCCATGCCCAGCCTCGTCCTCAACTACTTCGGCCAAGGCGCTCTCATCTTGCGCGACCACACCCTCGGAGGGACTCCGTTCTTCGGCATGGTGCCGCCAGGGGGCCTTACCCTTGCCCTGGTCGTGCTCTCGACCGCGGCAACCGTCATCGCCTCGCAAGCGCTGATCTCTGGCGCCTTCTCGATGACCCATCAGGCAATCCAGCTCGGTTTTCTGCCGCGCTTGCGGGTGCTGCACACGTCGAAGGATGAAGAAGGGCAGGTGTACGTGCCTGCGGTCAACGTCACCTTGGCCATCGCCTGCGTGCTGCTTGCATTGCTCTTTCGCGAATCGTCCCGACTTGCGGCTGCGTACGGGATCGCGGTCACCGGCACCATGGTCATCACCTCGCTTGTTTACTTCGAGGTCACGCGCAAACGGTGGAAGTGGTCGCTCTGGCTCGGCCTTGCGCTGCTTCTCCTTTTCTTGTCCTTCGACGTTCCCTTCGCGGTGGCAAACCTGTTCAAGATCCGGGACGGTGGTTATGTGCCCCTGCTCGTCGGGGCTGCGTTCTTTCTGATCATGGCGACCTGGCACCGTGGCCGCGCCATCTACCGCGAGCAACTCGCGAAGGCGTCGGCGCCGTTCTCGACGTTCTTCCACACGCTGGATGAAACCCACCTGGCGCGAACCAGCGGTATGAGCATCGTTCTCACCAGCCACGCGGACGGCATTCCGCCCGTCCTTTCGCAACTGGTCCGGCAGGTGAAGGCGCTCTCCGAGACGGTTCTGCTCGTCACGGTTCGCGTGCTCCACCAGCCCCACGTTGCCGACGTCTCTCCGTTAACCGACCTTGGCCATGGTTTCTACCGTCTCGTGATGACCTGCGGGTACATGGACGAGACCCATGTTCCGCGTGCCGTGGCCTTGGCCATCGAGCGGGACGGTCTTCGGTTGGACATCGAGCAGGCGACCTACTTCGTCGCTCGCGACACCTTCATGGCCACGTCGGCCGGCAGGATGGGGCGGCTCAGCGAGGGCTTCTTCGCGCTACTTGCGCGCAACACCAGCTCGCTGAGTGGGTATTTCTTTCTGCCGCCTCACCAGGTCGTCGAGATCGGCGAACAGCGGGATTTGTAGCCCCCGTGGGGCATCGCTGACCACGATTTGCCGTCGGCGCGTGCGGCGGGCATAGTGGAGTCAGAAGTTCAACGACATGGCAAAGCTCTCGATCAACGTCAACAAGATAGCGACGCTCAGAAACACCCGAACCAACGGTATCCCCGATATCGTTCGTCTGGCGGCCATCGCTCTCGACGCAGGCGCCGACGGCATCACCGTGCACCCGCGCCCGGATGAACGCCACATCCGCGCGGCCGATGTCGGTGACCTGGCCAGGTTGCTCGAACGCTATCCGCAAGCGGAATACAACATCGAGGGCAATCCTTTCCACGGTCTAGTCGAGTTTTGCGAACGCGTGCGGCCCGACCAGGCGACGTTGGTCCCGGATTCTCGCGAGGCCTTCACCAGCAATCACGGATGGAATCTGGCCGAGCTTGGGACGTCGGAGCGTGCTGCGCTCACCTCGGCGATTGGACGGCTACGCGCTGCCGGCTGTCGCGTGAGTCTGTTCATCGATCCCATCGTCGACTTGCCCAGGCTGGCCAAGCAGATCGGCGCCGATCGGGTCGAGCTGTACACGGAGCCCTACGCCGAGGGATTCGCCAGAGGAGAAGATTCGGCCGTCGTCCCTTATGCCAAGGCGGCGGCGGCGGCGCGCGCGGTGGGGTTGGGTGTCAATGCGGGACATGACCTGAACCTGCACAACCTGGCGCTGTTTCTGCGCCAGGCCGGGCCCGTCGACGAAGTCTCCATCGGGCACGCGTTGATCGCCGACGCCTTGGAATTCGGTCTGGCCGAGACGGTCCGGCGTTACCGCGCCCTGTGCCGAGGATAGTTTAGGCGACGTATGAGACACATCATCGCGGGGCTGGTGCTCGTGGTCTTCCTGTCGGTATCGGCGCGCGTGCTTGCGCAGGAGGGGCGAAGCGGGACGACGGTGGTCGCGGGCGGTCTCGGCGTGTCGACGGGGCTTCTGGGCGCCATGATCGCGCAGCGGCTTGGCGAGCTGCCGCTCGCGGTGATGCTGGGGGTGGGGTTCGAGGGCATTGCACCGCAGCTGCAGATCGATCTGTTCTCGTTCGGCAATTCCAATCTGCACTTCGGCGGCGGTGTGCTCTACAATCCCTGGGGCTTCCTGGTTTTATCGGCGGGCAGCGTGGTGTCCTTCGGGACCGTCGGCATTCAGCGCTGGCCGTACCGCTGGCAACACGGGGGGCTCTTCGTGAACGGCGATGTCGTGATCGTCAAGCTGGTCCGAGGCCACGCCGAGGGTGACAACGGAGACCACGTAAGCGCGGGTGTCGGCGGGCAAATCGGCCTGGCGTTCTGACCATCGGACGCACCGACGGGCGGCCACAGCACCCGTTACGCGATCGGTACGGGCGCCGCGCCCGTGACCGTGCCATGGTCCCCATCATGCCGAGCACCATGCGCGCCTTTGCCGCTACCAAGATCGGGCCTATCGAAAACTGCCGCATCGTCGAGATGCCGATGCCCGAACCCGGGCCCGGCCAAGTGCGCGTCCGCGTGCTCGCGGCGGCACTCAATCCCGCGGACGCGAAAACCATCTTGGGCAGAACTGGATTTCTGCACGCGAAGGTCTTTCCGCTGGTGATGGGCTACGACCTTTCGGGCGTGGTCGATGCGGTGGGTCCCGGCGTGGACGATTTGCGTGTGGGCGCCGAGGTGTTCGGCATGCTCGCGTATTCCAAGCGCACACGCTTTGGCTCGTTGGCCGAATACACCGTGCTGCCCGCGACGTGGCTTTCGGAAAAGCCCGCGGCGATGGAGCACGAAACGGCTGCTGCCTCGGCTACCGTCGGGCTGACCGCATTGCAAGGTCTTCGCGGTCCGGGGCGCATGAAAGACGGCGCTCGCGTCTTGGTCACGGGCGCGTCGGGAGGCGTAGGTGCGCTGGTCATCGGCGTGGCGCGCTTCCTTGGCGGCAGTGCTGACGCCATCACCTCCAAGGCCGGTGTGGCGTTCGCCCAGTCGCTCGGTGCAAGCGTCGTCGTCGATCGCAACGCAACCGATGCCCTTGCTGCTCTTCGCGGACCGTACGACATCGTCTACGACGCTGCGGCTGCTTACT
>CAZTTW010000645.1:0-3451 GCA_964616265.1 uncultured Myxococcales bacterium
CGTTCCTGCGCCAGGATCCCGACATCATCATGATCGGCGAGATCCGCGATTTCGAAACCGCCGAAATCGGCATCAAGGCGGCGCTCACCGGTCACCTCGTGCTTTCCACGCTCCACACCAACGACGCTCCATCGACCATCACCCGTCTGCTCAACATGGGCGTCGAGCCGTTCCTGGTCACCGCAGCGGTGCAGCTGGTGCAGGCGCAACGTCTGGTCCGCAAGATTTGCCAAAGCTGCAAGATCCCGATCCCCACGGCCAAGGACCAGCTGAAATTGCTCGGTGCTACCGATGCCGAAATAGATACGGCGGCTTGTTTTCATGGTCCGGGCTGCCAGACCTGCAACATGAGCGGCTACAAGGGCCGTGTCGCTCTTTACGAGGTCATGCCGTTCACCGATCCATTGAAAGAGCTGGTGCTGCAAGGCGCCGCCGCCGTGGAAATCAAAGCCGAGGCGGTTCGGCGTGGCATGCGGTCGCTGCGCATGTCCGGCATTCGGAAAATCTGCCAGGGAGTCACCTCGATCGAGGAAGTGGCGCGCATCACCGCCAACGATTAGGAGAGCGATTGGAAAATACTCCGTCACCTTCGAGTGGGCTCACCGTCAATCTGCAACAGCTCCTCAAGGCGATGGTCGAGCAAGGGGCGTCCGATTTGCACATCACGACCGGCTCGCCGCCGCAGTTGCGCATCGACGGCGTGCTCGTGCCCTTGCGGGTGAATCAGCTCTCGCCGGTCGACACCAAACAGCTTTGCTATTCGGTTCTCACCGATACGCAGAAGCTGCGCTTCGAGGAAGACAAGGAGCTCGACTTTTCCTTCGGCGTGCGCGGCGTGGCGCGTTTTCGCGCCAACCTATTCATGCAACGGGGCGCGGTCGGCGGCGCGTTCCGAACCGTACCGTTCCACGTCAAGAGCTTCGGCGACTTGGGCCTGCCGCCGGTCATCGAGGAGCTGTGCAACAAACCGCGGGGCATGGTGCTGGTCACTGGACCGACCGGCTCGGGCAAGACGACTTCGCTGGCGGCCATGATCGACAAGATCAACTCCGAACGCCACGAGCACATCATCACCATCGAAGATCCCATCGAGTATCTGCACCCGCACAAGAAATGCCTGATCAACCAGCGCGAGATCGGGGCCGATACCGACACCTTCAAGAAGGCGCTCAAGTACATCCTGCGCCAGGATCCCGACGTGGTGCTCATCGGTGAGATGCGCGATCTCGAAACCATCGAGGCGGCGCTCGTCACGGCGGAAACCGGTCACCTGTGCTTCGCGACGCTCCACACGAATTCTGCGGTGCAAACCATCAACCGCATCATCGACGTGTTTCCGCCGAGCCAACAGTCGCAGATTCGTGCGCAACTTTCTTTCGTTCTCGAAGGCATCATCAGCCAGGCGCTCTTGCCACGTGCCTCGGGACAAGGCCGGGTTCCCGCGCTCGAGGTGATGATTCCGAATGCCGCCATTCGCAATCTCATTCGCGAGGACAAAGTCCACCAAATCTATTCCATCATGCAGATCGGACAGGGCAAGTCCGGTATGCAGACCATGAACCAAAGCTTGGCCAGCTTGTACCTTCGTCGGTTGGTCTCCCTGGAAGAGGCGATGAGCCACAGCTCGGAGCCGGAAGAGCTGGAGCAAATTATTTCGACGGGTGGCGCTTCGCCAGGCCGGCCAGTCGGACGACCGATGGGGAGAGGATAGCGAACCATGGCAGCGCAATTGAAAGCTTTCATTTGGGAAGCGCGCACGCGCACGGGCGAGACCAAAAAAGGCGTGATGGAGGCCGAGAGCGAGGAGGCCGTCCACAACAAGCTCAAGATGCAGCAGCTCTCGCCGGTGATGGTGAAGAAGCAGCCCATCCAAATCACGCTGCCGAGCTTCGGCACCGGCGTGAAGATCAACGACATCGTCATCTTTACCCGTCTGTTCGCCACCATGATCGACGCTGGTTTGCCCATCGTTCAATGCCTGGAAATTCTTTCCACCCAGGCAGAAAACAAGCGCTTCGGCAAAATTTTGGCGCAAATCCGCAGCAGTGTGGAAGGCGGCCTCACCCTGTCGGATGCCATGCGCCGCTTTCCCAAGGTGTTCGACAACCTCTTCGTGAACCTCGTCGCGGCCGGCGAGGCAGGCGGCATTCTCGACACCATCCTGCAGCGTCTTTCGCAGTACATGGAAAAGGCGCAAAAGCTCCGCCGGCGCGTGAAGGGCGCCATGAGCTACCCGCTCATCGTGCTTTTCATCGCCGGTATCGTTGTGGTCGTGCTGCTGACCAAGGTCATTCCGGTCTTCGAGAAGATGTTCAAGGACTTCGGTGGTGGCAAGCTACCCAAGCCGACCCAGCTGGTCATCGACCTGTCGTACGCCATGCGCAACTACCTGCCCTACATCATTGTCGGGCTGATCGCGCTTTACACGGCGTGGGTCATGATTTTGCGTACGCGAAAAGGTCGACTCTCTTGGGATGGCATGATTCTCAAGCTACCCATCTTGGGAAACGTCTTGCGCAAGACCGTGGTGGCGCGTTTCACGCGCACCATGGGCACCTTGCTGTCCTCGGGCGTTCCTATTCTCGACGCCATGGACATCGTGGGAAAGACCGCGGGCAACGTGGTGGTTCAGGACGGCATCATGTTCGTGCGGGCGCGCATTTCCGAGGGCAAGGACATGTCGACGCCGCTCATGGAAACCGGCCTCATGCCGCCCATGGTGGTGCAAATGATCAGCGTCGGCGAGCAAACCGGCGCGCTCGACGCCATGTTGTCGAAGATTGCCGACTTTTACGAAGAAGAGGTCGACGTTGCGGTGGCGTCGATGACCAGCATGATCGAGCCCCTCATGATGGTGTTTCTTGGCACCGTGGTCGGTGGCTTGGTCATCGCCATGTACTTGCCCATCTTCGAGATGGCCGGCAACATCAAGAGTTAAGAGCGGCGGGCGTCCTTCGCCACCGCTTCCGCTATGAGCGAATCCAAGCGAGAGCCCAATGACCCGATCGCGGAGCTTGGGCCGGTGCCCATCGCGCCGCTCGCGCTCATGGCTACGAGCTCGGGGGTGCCGGCGTCGGACAAGCCGCGGATCGAAGCGCTTCGCATCGTGACCTACCTGATGCTCGTGCGGACGGCTCTGGCCACCGTCCTCATGCTGTCGGTCGTGTCGCTGGCATGGACGGTCGGCTCGCCCGAAACCCTGTCGAGCCCGTTCGGGCGCTTCGTCTTCGCCCTCCTGGCCACGACCTACGTCGCCAGCCTCGCCTATGCCATCAGCTTGAAGCACATCCAAGATCCGATCCACTTCGCCGACATTCAAATCGGCGTGGATCTCATCTTGGTTACCTTGCTGGTTCATGCCACGGGCGGCGCGCAGAGCGGTTACTGCTTTCTTTATCTCGTCGATGTGGTCGCGGTGTCGGCGCTACCCAAGGGCTTTGGTGCGGCAAGC
>CAZTTW010000646.1:0-3451 GCA_964616265.1 uncultured Myxococcales bacterium
ATACTTCGTTAGCTGAGAGTACCCATTCTCATCCTCGTAGGTGAGGAGTGGATGCGCCTTCAATTCCCCTTCCAGTGCTTGCGCCTTAGGGTTGTCGAGATCGCCAATAAACTTCTTGTACGCCCCACCGCCCTGCTGTTCTTGCCAATCCGCAACCGACAGCGGGTTCATGCCTTGGAGTGATACTGTCAGCGCAGCGGTCGCTGCGCCGTTCAATGCGCCATATAGGACGTTTGTTCCGAGATTTCCGCCAACAATCTCCGTGGTCATAGCCGCGGTTACCGCCCCTCCTATTGCGCCCCCAACGACCTGCCCCATTCCATTTCCGACGGTCGGCGCAACGGCTCCCCCGAGCTGGCCGCCTATTTCCCCGCCGAAGTAGCTGGCTGCATCTACTGCAGCCACTTGCCAGAGCGGCACCCCCTCTGCCAACATCTGGACGCTGTTCTGGACGAGAAGTGCAATGGCCAAGGGCGCACAGCCGCCTTCTGTTGCTACTGTGCATACGATCATGGCCGCTGCCTCCATCGCAGCGATCCAGAACTGGGGGCTCGACACAAAACCGTACCATGCATACCCCGTGGGATCGGTGAGTCGCAGGGGATTGTTGCGTACGTAGCTGTAGCGGTTGTAGCTCTGCAGATCTGCGACGAACTGGACGTTAGGGTCAGGCGACAGGAAGCGGCCAAGCTGTGGGTCGTACACCCGGCCGTTCATGTTCACCAAGGTCACACCAGGTATCGCTTCCTGGCCCGTGTACTCGCGGTTGCCAGCAGCGGGGCTTTGAATGGTCGTGGCTGGCCGACCATCGGGGCTCCGCTTCAAGCCCCAGGCATCGTAGCTATACACGGTCGTGGCGGCTCCGCCCCACGCCGGACCCATGACCTGTCCACTTTCGTCGCTTGTGGCGGTGGTGCTGCCTAGGTGGTCGAAGTGGTTGTACTTGGTGCTGTAGGTCGCAGTGGCATCAGAGCTGGTCTGCGTCGCGATGCGAAGGGCGAAGGCATTCCCCCGGTGCGCGTTGCCTGCGTAGATGAAGTGGACATGCTGGATGCCAGCACTCGTCATAGTGCGTTCGTAGATGCTCTTGCCTGTCTCTCCCAGACCCACGTAGACGGTCCGCGCTGTCTCGGGCCCGGTGGTCGTGCCCGTGGTCTGGAGGACTCGGTTTCCATCTGCCTCGTAGACGAAATCGACGGTCGGGGATGAACCCCCAGGCGCGGACGTGCCTTCGATATGGCTGACCTTGTTGAAGGCTGTGTAGGCCGCCGTGTGGCCATTCCCGCTTACCATGTTTCCGTTGGCATCGTACGAGTAGGCTGGACCACCGTCAACCTGACACACCGTATGAGGTCCCCCGCCGGCAGCGCAGCCTGTATACGTATAGAATTTTCCATTCTTTTGCGTTAGGTTGCCCAGCCCTAAGCTGTCGAACGCAAACGACTCCGTCACGTCGTAGTCCTGCGCAGGAACCTTCAGCTCGGACGAAATCAACCGGTCGAGCTGGTCATAGCCGAAGGTCTCGTTGGAATCCACCATGTCACGCGGCTCTGTCCGCGTTCGACCAAGAAGATTGCCAGCTTCGTCGAACTTGAAATTCAACCCCTGGATCAGGTTATCGGCATCTGCGTGGGACGTCACGGTTTGGTTCAGTAACCAACCCGTCGATGGGTTGATCGTCGAGACCGTCTCAACCCCGTTGCCGTTCTGCTCGTCGGTAACCTGACCAGTGGCGTTCACCGACTTGGCCTGCCAGTACACATCTCCACTGGAAACATCGTTTACATACTGCAGGAATCCAAAGCTACTGTAGTTATATTGGACGGCAAACCTCGCTCCAGCAACCTCTGGGTAAGTAACAATGCTTTGCCGTCCATTGCTGTCATAGGTGTAGTCGGTGGCATACGTTTCCCCATCTGTGCACTCGGACACTTCGGAGACATCGCCGAAGGGGTTGTACGCATACCAACGAATGGGGCGATTTCCCGAAGTGTCTACTGTACTTGGCACCGTGGTTGGGGCCACACATGCCTTCTTGAGACGGGAATCAGGCGGGCCTATCACTGCCGCAAGCTTTCCGAGTGCTGCGCCTGTTGCCACATCGTAAATCCAAGTCGAGGTACTAGCTTCGGATGTGTCTGGAAGATAGGTTTTACTAGCCATTCGTCCCAGCACATCGTAGGTGAGCGCTGTCTTCTGTTTCTTGGCATCCGTCTGACCGATTAGCTCGCCAAACCCGTTGTAGTCATAGGTCCAAGAGCCCAGGTCCGGGTCCGTGCTGGTCTTCTTCCGTCCCCTCAAATCGTAGGTTATGTGAACACTATTGCCCGCAGGATCGTGGGTATACGTCAGGTTTCCCTCCGCATCGTAGTCGTAGGAGATAGTCGAGCCCTTTGCGTCCTTTATCGAGGCGATCTTCCCTAGAACGTTCTTGATCTCTGTACGGCTCCGCGTCTGACCATTGACCGTCGTGGTGATGATGCTCGTGAAGCCCTCAAAATCTGTTGTGACCACGTTGCTGGCCGAGCCGCCTTTTGCGCTGGTGGAGATCCCGTCAATCGACCCCAAATCCTCCGTAACAACGATAACGCGATCCAATGAGTCGTAGGTGGGAGTGCTCCAATAGACGGGATTCCCTGTCAGGAATGGCTTCGACGTCTTCGCCGTCCTTCCTAGCGCATCATACGTCGTCAGAGTCTCTGTGAAGCTGCCCGCGAAGCTACGGCCGAGAGCCTCGACTGGGCGGCCAAGCGCGTCCGTATAAGCCCAAGTGGCCGCGCCACTCGGAGGTCTCGTGACAGTCACCACAGCGGCAAACTGACTATCAGCCCCCGGCGCCACAAACGGATCACTCGTAGTCGTCAGGGCGGAATTGGTACCGCAACGTGCGATCTCGGACCTCTTTCGCCCCAAGGAATCGTAGCCATAGCAAGTAACAATACCATTTGGGCCGGTGTTTTGAATTAGCACCCCAAGGCTTGGATCGTAGGCTGTGTACTCTACGTGGCCCGCCGCGTTCGTCGTCTTGACAGGGAATCGCCCTTTCTCGGAATAGCCCAACGTCTGCGTTGGCGCGACAGCGCCAGGACTAAATTGCTTCGGGTCGTAGCTGGTCAAGGTGCTTCTGAACGGCGGGTGCTCCGGCTTGCTGGTGTCACCGGGATTAAGAGCCCCAGCCGTGCAACTATCGAAGTCACTCGCACAGCTCGTCGTGGTGATGACATTTCCGAACGGATCATAATCGTACGCTGTGTGCATCTCTGTTGGGAAGCCTGAACCCAACTCGGTCTTCTTCTTCAGCAACTTGAAGATCGGTCCCGGACCATATTCAAAATCCGTTGTGTGCGTAATTGTGGAGCTATTGCCTGAATTAGCTCCAACCAACTTCGTCGTCGAAACTATAGTTTGATTGGCTTTCCCACGTTGCTGTGCCAAGCCACCATCGGTGGGG
>CAZTTW010000647.1:0-3450 GCA_964616265.1 uncultured Myxococcales bacterium
TCCCGGCGGGGGCGTCCCGGCGCAAGCCCGCCGAGGGCGAGCGAAGCGAGCGGGGTGGCAGGGTGGCCGGGGGACCCGAAGGCCGAGCGCCGCTTTCTCCAATGCCCACTTTGTGCTCAGAGAGTCAGCGACAGCCCCCAGTTCTGGCACCTTGCCGCGGAGTGCCCGTGCTACTGTCGCGGGCCGCTTCGTGACATTTGTAACAGCTAGGAGTACCCCATGGAGACCGCCCCGACCGAGATCAAGGACACGACTGCCAACCCAGCGCCCCTCGGTTTGATGGGATTCGGCATGACCACGGTCCTGCTCAACCTCCACAATTCCGGTCTTATCACGCTATCCAGCATGATCCTGGCTATGGGGCTTTGTTACGGCGGCGTCGGCCAGGTGATTGCCGGCGTCATGGAGTGGAAGAAGAAGAACACCTTCGGAACCCTGGCCTTCACGTCCTACGGCCTGTTCTGGATCAGCTTGGTCGTTTTGCTCGTGTTGCCCAAGATGGGCTGGGCGACAGCGGCGGACAAGGCATCTGTGGGCGCCTACCTCACGCTATGGGGCTTTTTCACGTTCTTCCTGTTCTTCGGAACTCTGCGTGCGAACCGCGCCCTCATGACGGTCTTCGCATCGTTGACCATTCTGTTCTGGCTGCTCGCCGCAGGCGATTTCACCGGCAACGAGGCCATCACCCGCATCGCCGGCTGGGAAGGCATCTTCACCGGCCTTTCCGCGATGTACCTAGGTATCGCTCAGGTGCTCAACGAGAGCTATGGCCGCGTGCTCCTGCCCATCGGAGCGCGTGGGTAAGCGACCTTCGTGAGCCGCGCCCGTGGGCCCGAGACTCTTGTTCCCACGAAACGCGAATGCATGCATGCTATCGATTGATGCCTGGCCCGGCGCTTCCGCCCCGCTCTGCCGTCCCTGAAGCATCCGCCAGCGATGCCGCCTTGGTACGCGCGGCGGCGCTCGGGGACGACCAGGCGTGCTTCGGCATCTGGAAGAAATACGCACCGCTTGTGCACAGGGTGGTGCAGCGGTTCTTCGGTCCAGGCCCGGAACGCTCGGACGTCTGCCAGGAGGCCTTCTTGCGGGTATTCAAACGTATCCGCGAAATCCGCGAGCCCGACGCGCTAGCCGGCTTCATCATCAGCGTCACGCTCGGCGTTGCTCGCAACGAGGCCCGACGCCTTCGCATTCGAGGCATCGTGGGCCTACGGCCGACGGACGAGTTGCCACCGGGCGCTGACGTTGGGTACAACCCCGAGGCGCGCGAGGAAGTGGCGGCGCTCTATCGCTTGCTTAGCAAGCTCAGCGCCTACGAGCGCTCGCTCTTCGTGGCTCGCTACGTGGAAAAGATGGAAGTCGCGGAGGTCGCCGCCGCTCACCACGTCAGCTTGTCGACGGCGAAGCGCCATCTGCGCAAGGTCGCCGATCGGTTGGACCATCGCATGCGCGATGAGCCTGCGCTTTCCGACTACGTGGGGCGCTTGCAGGAAAGGGCTCTCCCATGAGAGACGAGGACCAGGCCTCGCGGGCTGCCGAAGAGAGCTGCGCTGCTCTAGGCGAGCTTGTGGCACAAGCCATGGTCGAACGCCAGCCGGAGCTCGCGCCATGGCGAGCCCTCGCATCGGTCTTGCAGGCGCGACGTCCGCGACGCTGGCTTTTCGTCGTGCCCGCAGCGGCTGCGCTCGTCGCCGCGCTTTCCATCACTTCCCAACTTTCCCTGAACTACCGGCTCGAGAACTGCAAGACAAACGAAGGGAACGTGGTCGGCGAGTCCGGCGACGGCACCGTCGTGTTCGAAGACGGCTCGCGTTTCGTGCTCGCGCGCGGTACGCAAGTCGAGATCCAGACGCGCGGCTTCCGTCGCGGCGCCCAGCTTCGCTTGCATCAGGGGCACACCAGTGTCTCCGTCGTGCACCGCTTTGCGCGCCGCTGGGACGTGCTCGCCGGCGCCTTCGATGTGCATGTCACCGGCACACGCTTCGAGGTCGACTGGCAGCCGGACCACAGCCGCTTCGACGTGCTCGTCCGAGAGGGCGAAGTGCGCGTGTCGGGCGGTTGGCTCAAAGAAGAGATACCCATTCGGGCGGGCCAGCTGCTCGACGTCGACGGTGAAACAAACACGGTCACGGTGGGGCCCATCCCGTCCGCAGCCGCCAAGGACAAGCCAGCGACGCTAGAGACCGTGCGACCGCCGGCCAAAGCGCCAACCGCCGCAGGATCGGCCCGCTCACCTCGAATGGCTCGACTATCGATTGCCCGACAAGCAGCGCCGGCCCGACCGCCGGCGCCAAGCGAGCAACCGAGACTCGGCAAGCCATCTCTCGTCTGGACGGGCGACTCCTTCGGACCAAGCAGCGTCGGCGGAGATGACACGAGCTCCGACGGAGCGTCGCTGGCGGGATCGGACGGGTTCATCTTCACCACCATTGGCAAGCGCACGCGTTTCTTGCCGCCTGCCAGCGAGTCGCCGTCGCACCTTTACCGGCAGGACGCCATGTTGTGTACGAACGTTCGGGTTCCGGCGCTCTTCTGCTCCGGCAACTCGAACAGTCCCGGCCTGGAGAGCTGCGATTGGGATGCCAATTGGGGCGTGGTGCTAGCCTGGAATCCGCGAGCGAACCAGCGCGCCTGGGGAGATTCCACGACCGGACGTATTTCCTTCGAATACCAGGGAGCGGCTGGCCTGTACCGACTCGTCGCTCACCGCGAAGGGGATCCCGACACGAGACTCTATTGCGTGAACGCCTACGCCTCGGGGCAGGTGGTGTCGCCGTCGGACTTCCGGATCGAATGTTGGACCGAGGGCGGCGCGCTTCTGCCCGACTTCTCAAGCGTGGATACGTTCGCCTTGCATCGGCCATCCACCAGTAACCGACAGACGCTAAAACTGTGCATCAGCTCGGTGTCGCTCTATTAGCTCCAATGCCGATCAGTTAGGACAGGGAGGAACAGAGAAACGGGAGGCGGACAAAGGTGACGGAATGTCATCGACTCTCCGGCCCTGATCCTCCGTTTCTCCCTGTGAGAGCTAATTCGTCGCGCGCTCGCCTGCGTGCTTGCGGATATTTTCGAAGATGACCTGGCCGGCCCAGCGCATGGGCTGGCCCATGGACTTCACGCAATCGGAAAGATTCCGGCAGGCCTTGAAGTCGGTATCGTACGGCGTATTCAGGTTGGGAAAGGCTTCGTTGATGGCCGGGTACGAGCACGAGCCCATGTTCAGCGTGCCGCCGTTGTTCTGCGGCCACAGCGCCCAGGCGGTGTACGAAATGCCGTAGGCGTCCGAGTAGTTCATGAACTCGCTGACGAAGGGCGAGCTACAGTCGAACGAGCCGAACTCGGTGGCGATCACCGGTCCGAACTTCGTCATGGGCAACACATAGCGAGACCAACCGCCGGCATTGGGCGACGAGCGGTCGACGGCATCGCATTGATCCTTGCCAAGCG
>CAZTTW010000648.1:0-3449 GCA_964616265.1 uncultured Myxococcales bacterium
TGCCGGGCCGGCAGCATCGGACGCGGATGCGGATGCGGATGTGGACGCGACTCTGCCGGACGGAGGGACGCCAGAGCAAGGGCAACCGGCCATTCTGGGTGCGACACTCAATGGAACAAACCTCGGCGAGCTTCTCGTGGTGATTCGCGCTGGCGACGTCGCGGTGAGGAGGGCAGACCTCACCCATGCCGGCCTCCGGGTAGAGAGCGGCCACCAGGAGATGCGAGAGCACGAAACCTTCGTCTGGCTCGCTTCGCTTGCGCCCAAAGTCGCCTTCGTCTTCGACGAGCTGGCCCTGAGCCTGACCATCAGCGCGGATCCATCGCTGTTTTCACCAAGCGTCGTCGATCTGCGCGCCAAGCGTCCCGAGGGAATCCAGTACGCCTCCGAGCCAAGCCTATTCGTGAATTACGCAGCCAGCCTATACGAGCTGCAGAGTCCTTCGGACTACCGATGGAATGGCTTCGCCGAGGCGGGCTTTAGCCTTCGCGGCGCCTTGCTTTACAGCAGTGGCCAGCACACGCCCCAAGGCTCGTGGCTGCGTGGT
This sequence comes from uncultured Myxococcales bacterium, assembly GCA_964616265.1. Taxonomy (GTDB): domain Bacteria; phylum Myxococcota_A; class Polyangia; order Fen-1088; family Fen-1088; genus Fen-1118. Next base: position 548 of record CAZTTW010000648.1, read on the forward strand.
CAGAGTAATATCACCTACGACTGGCGCGAGAAGCTGGTGCGCATCGTCGGCGGCGATTCGGTCAGCACGAGTGACATGCTGGGTGGCCCCCTGACCATGGCGGGGCTCAGCGCCTCGCGCAGCTTCGCGCTGGATCCGTACTTCGTGATGTTTCCGTCCATGCAGCTCGGAGGAACCGCTCTCACCCCTTCGACGGTCGACGTGTACGTCAACGGGCAGCTCGTCCGTCGGGAAACGCTCGCACCAGGGCAATTCAACCTGCAAAACGTTCCGATCACCACCGGGAGCGGCGAAACGCGAGTCGTCGTACGTGACGCCTTCGGCGGCGAGCGCACGATGGTGAGCCCGTACTACCTGGCCCTCGGTACCCTGGCCAAGGGCCTCTCCGATTTCAGCTACAACGTGGGGCTCGTGCGCAACCAGATCACCTCGGCCAGCTTCGATTACGGAGGCCCCGCCGTGCTCCTCCGCCACCGCTTTGGGGTGACCGACTGGCTTACCGTCGGTGCACGCGTCGAGGCGACTGACCAGCTGCTGAGCGGCGGTCCAAGTGCGTCGGCACGCTTGCCGTTCGGCGAGCTCGCCCTCCTCCTGGCCGCCAGCGCGACCGACCGCGACCGAACCGTGGTGTCCCCAGTGAGCAGCTCCAGCTCGGGCGGCGACCTGCACACGTTCACCGCCGGCCCCGGCGCAGCTGCCATGCTCTCGTACAGCTACGTTGGCCGCCCGCTCAACGTCCAAGTTGGCGCGACCGTGCAAAGTGATCGCTACGTCAACCTCGCCATGAATCTCGAATCCGACCGCAAACGGATCGATATGACGTCCACGGTCGCGCTGACGCTAACCTCGATTGCAATGGTATCGCTCCAGTATGATGGAGCCGATTGGCGCGACCGCGGTTGGCTCCACCGACTCATGCTGCTTGCCAACCGCAACCTCACCGGAAGGCTCCACGCTTTCGTCACCCTCGGCAGTTCGTTCTCCGACCAGGCCGCTCCGGAATACGACACGTTCGCCGGCCTTGCCTATTTCGTCGGCGAGCGAACGACGGCCAGCGCAACCCGCAGCGACCGTTTCAGCAGAGGCGACTACGCCGACGCGGCCGACCACGCCGGGACGAGCCACGTCGAGCTGCAGCGGTCCCTGCCCATCGGGCCTGGCTACGGCTACCGTGTGGTTGCCGAGCAAGGCGACAATGCCATCGAGGAAGCCACCGCCCAAGTTCAAGGGACGCACGGCCGACTCGAAGCCGACTACCGGCGCGACGGACTTCGCGCCGACGAACGCGGCCATGCCACCCTGACGGCAGCCGGCGGGCTGGTCTTCATCCACCGCGACATCTTCTTCACACGCCCCGTGCAAGACAGCTACGCGCTCATCAACGTGCCAGGCGTGCCCGGCGTCCAAGGCACGCTCAGTAATCAAGTGGTCGGCACGACGAACGCCAAGGGCAATTTGCTGGTGCCCAATCTTCTGCCCTACTACGGCAACCGCCTCGGGATCGACGACAAAGACATCCCGCTCGACTTCGCCATCGATGCGACCGAGATGACCGTCGCGCCTCCCTACCGCGGAGGCGCCGTCGCAACCTTTCCTATCCGCTTCGTCCAGCGCGTAACCGGCACGCTTGCCATCGCACGCGGCGGTGTCTCGGTGATTCCCGCCTACGGTCGCATTACCGTCCAAGTCGGCGGCAAGAAGGTCGACTCGCCCATCGACGAGGCCGGCGCCTTCTACCTGGAGATCGAGACTCCCAGCGAGAGTTCCGGCGCCTACCAAGCCGAGGTTGAATTCGAGGCCGGGATCTGCCGATTGGCTCTAGTCGTCCCGTCGGGCGGCGCCGTCATCGTCAACCTGGGCTCAATCACGTGTAGCCTTGCCAAGGAGGAATCGCCACCATGAGCATCCTGAGAGCGTACCTGCTTTTGCTCGCGGTCGTGCTAGCCGCCCTGGCCTCGGCGGAAGGCTCGGCAAGGGCGCAGGACTCTTGCACCATCCGAACGACGCCGCTTTCGTTCGGCACCTACGATGTGTTCGCCACGACCGCTATCGTTTCGACCGCGACGGTGACTTACGCCTGTTCTCGCCATGGACCGCTGCAGGTTACGGTGGACCTGAGCAAAGGGGCCTTCGCGCCCACGAATTCGCCGCGACAGATGTCGAACGGTGGCGACCGGCTCAACTACAACCTCTATCTCGACAGCGCCTACACCCAGGTCTGGGGCGATCCCTCGCCCTATCATTACGATACGCGGAATCCGCCCAACAAGGCCGACGTTACCCTCACGATCTACGCCCTCATTCCGGCCGGACAAGACGTCGCGGCGGGTACCTATTTCGACACCGTGGCGACAACAATCAATTTCTGACGGATTGCCGACGGTGCCTTTTCGACCAAGATCGTCGGACTTACGACACTTACAATATGAGTAATACGAATTACCAAATACTAATCGACAGTTCGCCGTCGCGTGGGCAGAGGCACGGATGCTGCTCTACCAAACAGCATGGCTCGACGGATGCCACCTGCCGAACGAAGGGTCCAGATAGCGCGCTCCTTGGCGCGGCTGGCAGCTCTTGCGTTCTTGCTTCTGGTTCCGCCCACGGCCACGGCCGGAAACACGAGCGCCACCGTCACGGTTTCCGCGCGCGTCGTCGAAAGCTGCCGCGTGGAAATCGGCACCCTGCAGGCGTCCGGCGTCGAGGTGAAAGCGCGCTGCAGTCCGGGCGCCAAGCCCAGCTTGGGACGGTCGGGGCAGACGGCCGCTGAGACCGTCACCTTGCCACTGTCGCAGATCGCGGCAACCGCCAACGGCCCCGTGCTGTCCATTGACTTCTAGGCCTTGGCGACGCCGTCAACTAGCGGCGGCCCTGGCCTCGCGATACACTGCGTGTAGAGGCG
>CAZTTW010000649.1:0-3446 GCA_964616265.1 uncultured Myxococcales bacterium
GAAAGGCCATGCGCTCGTCGTGCACACCGAGCTCTTCGGCGAGATAGCCGGTGTGTCCCACGAAGCCCGGCTCGACCTTGGCCACTGCTTCCTTGGTCATGGGAGCGGTGACGATGGCCGACACTGCTCCTCGGCGCGCTTTTTCAATGGCAAATTTCAAATAGTCGAGCTGCTCGCGTCCGTAAAGCGAAACGCCAAAGCGAAAATCCCGTTTGTCGATGGTGCCGCGCTCGAAGAGGCGAATGCGCGTCGGCGGCACAGGTTCGGACGCAAACCCGTCCACCACGTCCACCGGAATGGTGCTGCGGACGATTCGCTTGGCGAGCGCCAGCACCGTGGCATCGCCCACGACGTACACATTCGCTCTCCCACGCTTGAGAAGAGTGCGAATTCCTTTGGCCAGCGCACTTCTCGGTCGAGCGAGCGCGGTCAGGGCCGAAGCGATAATCTCGCCCGAAATGCCGGCCGGATCTCCCATGGTGATGATGACGTTTTGGACGGGCTTCATGAAGCGGTTTGGATTATTGCTTGCTGTCCGGACGATTTTCACTGAATTTCGCCGGCAGCGCCGATCGCACCGTCGAGAGCCTCTCAACCGTTCGGCTTAGTGTAAGATCGGAGCAGGAGACGACGATGGAACTAGCCGACCTCAACAAAGAAGAACAAATCGCACTCGCCGGGTTGCTTGAGTTCGTGGTTCTGGCCAGCGGGCACGTAACCGAAGACGAGCAGGCCGAAATCGACGCCATCGTCGAGGCCTTGGGCGAAGACGCATACGACGCGGCCGTCGCCGAAGTCGACAAGCGTTTTTCCGACGAGAAAGCGCTACGTAAGTTCCTGTCGACCATCAGTCGCCAGGAGGCCCGAGAGGTGATCTACGGAACCGTCATCGAAGCGGCCATGACCGACACGGTCGAGGGTCGCGAATCAGAGCTGCTCGAGTGGCTGGCGGGCGAATGGAACGTGGAGGTGAAGTACGAAGAGCCTCCCACCGACGCCGACTAGACCGAAGAGTCGAGCGAATCCGGCGTCGGCCCGAGCTTGCGCACCGTCGGGTCGGGCTCGGCCGCTTCCAGCGCCTCGTGGGTTTGCGGATGGCGCAGGCCCGGCAGCGCCACCTCGGCAAGAGGAATGCGGACAAAGGGCCGCGCGAGGAGCCGCGGGTGTGGAACCGTTAGTCCAGGCTCGTCGATGATTTGGTCATCGCACAGAAGCACATCGATATCCAAGGTGCGGGACGCCTTACCGCCAGACGGCTTGCCGGCGGATGGCTTCGCCGGGGGGCGCACCCTGCCCTCACCGCGCTCGACCGTCAGGCAACAATCGAGAAGCGCTCGCGGCGAAAGACTGGTCTCGAGCCGAACAACCGCGTTCACGTAGTCGGGCTGTACAGCGCCGCCCTCGGGCCGTGTTTCGTAAAAGCCGCTGCACGCGGCGATTCGGCCCAAGGCCGCTAGCGCCTGCACCGCCGCCTCGAGGTGAGCCGCCCGATCGCCGAGATTCGAGCCGAGAGCGAGATACGCGATCATCGCGCGAGCAGCATACGTGAAATCCGCCGCTTCGCCCGCGACATGGTAAGAAACCCACTTCCTATGCCGGAAGCGCTTTTCGCAGCGAGTTTGACAGGCGTCGCAACGGGCCTGGGCGCGTTTCCCTTCTTCTTCGTGCGCCGGCTTCCGCGACGAGCCTACGACGGGATCCTCGGTCTCGGCGCCGGACTCATGCTCGCTGCCGCAACGTTGGGTCTTCTGGCCGAGGCGCTAAGCGGCGTACAAGGCCCGGCAGGTTTCGACGGCTTCCAACTCGGCAAGATCGTGGCCGGCTTTTTGGTCGGCGTGATCGTCGCGGCGCTCATGGATCGCTTCATCCCGCACCGACACGCCGGTGGCCACCATCGCCACATCGGGCTCGACCACGACCACCACGATTCGCCCGAGGATTTGCGCCGCAGCTACGCCATCGTCGGAGCCCTCAGCATCCACCGCGTTCCCGAAGGGCTCGCCATTGGCGCGGGCTTCGCCTCCGGCCACGGCTCGCACCTCGGTTGGCTGCTGGTGATCTCGGTCGGCATCCAGAACGTCTGCGAGGGCGTGGTCATGGGCGCACCCTTGCGCCAGTCGGGCGTGCCACCGTGGCGGGGTTTGCTCGTGGTCGTGGCGAGCGGATTGGCGGTCCCCCTGGGCGCATTGCTGGGAAGCGCACTTTCCGGTTCGGCGGCGGCGGCCCTGCCGTTCATGCTGGCCCTCGCCGGTGGCATTCTCATCTACGTCACCTCCAACGAGGTCATTCCGGAATCGCACAGCCACGGCCACGAAGCCACGGCGTCGTCCGGCGTCGTCCTCGGATTCCTCCTGAGTATGGTGCTCGGCGCAGTCCTTCGTTGATTCCTCGGCTGGTTATGGCAAATACTCGCCCCGTGCTTCGTTCCACCTTTTTCGCTGTTCTCTTCGTCGTGCTGGTTTCCGGCTGCGGCAAGCAAATCGGCGATTCGTGCACGACCAACGTCGACTGCGCCCAGGACGGCACGCGCGACTGCGATCTATCGGCGCCGGGAGGCTATTGCACGGTCGATGGCTGCGACGAGCAGTCGTGTCCGTCCGAGTCGGTTTGCATTCGCGTGTTCCCCTACGAAGCTCCTGGGGCGAAGTGCAGCACCGACGCCGACTGCGACGGTGAAAGCCTGTGCTTGCCAGACGGCTTCTGCGTTCCGCGCGTCTCCGAGCGTCGCTTCTGCGAGCGCACTTGTGGCAACGACGGCGACTGCCGCGGCGGCTACGCCTGCCGGCAAGCCGGCATCGAGGGACAGACCACGACGACCCCGACCTACGGCACCATCGCGCTCGTGGCCAACCCGAACCAGAGCACGGTGGTCAAGTTCTGCGCGCCGAATCCCTAACGGCGAAAGCCGAGCAGCAAGTCGGTCGTCGCTTGGTCGGCGGCGGGGAACGGATACTTCTCGAACTCGGTAGAGGGAACCCAGCGTACCTCGGCCACGCGCAAGGGTGAGGGCTCTTGGCCTGGGCTGATGGTGGCTTGGTAGAGGTTCAAATCGACGGAATAGCCCTGGTAGTGGTGCACCCGATGGGCCATGCGGCTTTTCACCTCGACGTCGGTGCCCAGCCGCTCGCGGAGCTCGCGCTTCAAAGCTTGCTCGTCGTCTTCACCGTCTTCCACTCGCCCGCCCGGAAATTCCCACAAGCCGGGCAATACCGCCGTCGCGCGCCGCTGAGTGATGAGGTAGCGGCCGTCCCGTTCGATGACGGCGGCAACAAGTCGGATGAGCGGCTGAGACTCGGTGGCCATGCGAGACTTTACTTTATCACGGTTCGCGAGCGCTTCGGCGCTGGCCGCGCGACATTGCTAAAAGCTGATGCCGCTCTTCTGACACGCAGACTTCACGAACTGTTTGTTGCGGTCGTCGAGCCGTTCGACCGCCTTGGCCGCCG
>CAZTTW010000650.1:0-799 GCA_964616265.1 uncultured Myxococcales bacterium
GCCAGATTTTTCGCGGATTCGCCGCGCGGAAGAAGAAACTGTTCCACCCGGGGCAAGCGCGCCGACAGCGCAGCGATGAGCGGAGCGACTCGCGGCGAGACGCGCGCAAGATGCTCGTCGACGAGCACGGCAACGCCGCTGGGCTTTCCCGCGGCGCCCGCGATAGCGTCGGCTACCTGTTCAGCGGAAAGCGAGGCGATGTGAACGTCGTAGCTGCGGTCGCCAAGGGGTACGGCAAGGGTGGTCACGTCCTCGGACTACACCGGTCTTTGCGGGTCGGCAAGGCCTGGAGCACTGAATTTACCGCGGCGGCAAGCAGCTATTGCCCGCGGATTGCGGAAAATGGGCATGACCGGGCTCACCCTTGCGCAACGAAGGGCGCTTCATCGGAACGACCGGCGGTGGCGGATGCATCACGGGCGCGGGTCGCAACGGCTTCTGCGCCAGCTCGGCAGATGGAGCTTCGGGCGCCTCAGGACGCACGACCTTCTGGCCGGTGGACGGTCCGGAAACCGCCAGGTGCGTTCGCCAACGTCGTATGGTCTTGCGGCCGATACCCTTGATGCGTGCGAGCTCGTCGACGGTGCGAAAGGGGTGCGCCTTTCGATAGGCGAGGATGTTGCGAACCCGCGCGGGTCCCACGCCCGGGATGAGGCCCAGCTCCTCCGGCGATGCCGTGTTGAGATTGACCACCCCTTCGAGCTGGCCTTTGTCGGCCAGCGCGGGCCAAGCGAGACCAACGACCGCAACGACCGCAAAGACCGCAACGAAAAATAACCGCGCATGCGACATGCTTTCT
>CAZTTW010000650.1:809-3440 GCA_964616265.1 uncultured Myxococcales bacterium
GCGGGCCAAGCGAGAGCAACGGCAACGAATAGAAGGCACGCACGCAGCATGCCTTCTTGTCGGCAACCACCGCGCAGAAGTTGCGTTTTCTAGCCCGCACTACGCGGGCTAGAAATAGCTTTCGTGCAAGATTTCCGAGAGCAGGTTGCACAAGGCGTGGAAAACCGCACCCGGCGCAACCGAGCCCGAGCGGCTGCGCATCCAGCCGAATGCCAGGGCGGGAAAGAACACGGCCAACCGCCCGGGCTGAAAATCGACGAGGAAATGCCCCGCCGCAAAGAGCGCGCTCGTGATGACGAGCGGCCAGCCAACGGCTGCGCCCCAGAACTGCCGCCGCGACGGGAAACGTTCCTCGAAGCGCGATAGCAGATAGCCGCGAAAGAAGACTTCTTCGGGCACCGCGACGACCAGAATCTGCGACAGCGCGAGCAGCAAAAAACCATCGGGCAAATGCCAATGCGCACCGCCCGCGCCGTGCCAGTGCGCGCAAAGCCCGCCGAGCGCACGGTGATCGCCGCAAATCGCGCCGTAGTAGAGAAAGAAGCCGAGGATGAACGCCGGCCACGTCCCGGCCACCGCCAACCCCAAGGTACGTGCGCCACGCCCGACGGAACCGAGGTGCATGCCCGCCGCACGCTCGTCAAACGGCCTGCCGGAAATCCGCGTCGCCAGGTGCGGCCCGACGAGAAACATGCAAGCGATTACCCCTTGCATGATCCGCTGGACGAAGTCCGCGACGCGCCCAAGCCAGAAGAGCCCAGCGGCTACGACGATGGCCGTGGCCCACGCCGCAAGCGGCTCGGTCAGGCTGGGCCGCTGACGCTCGTGAACCTCCGGCATGACGCTCTTTCCGCGCCGGCGCGACGGCTAGGCGAAAAGACCGTCGTTCAAGCCGGCGAAAGCGCTTTCCGCTTCCGCCTTGGCGCTGGCCAATCGCTCGGGCACGCTGCGATCGATGGTCGCGCCTGGCGTGCGCACACAAACCAGCAGGTCGCCGAGCTGCCCGTCGATCTCGACCAGCGCCTCGCGGCTGCGGCGCAAGGCTGCCACCGTGCGGCCTACCGCAAGCCGTGCACGTTCGGGAAGCACGTGCCTTCCCTTCACTTTGATTGCCCGGCGCGCGAGTCTCATGAGTCGAGTCTCAACACGGCGTCGCTTCTGTCAACTTTCTCTTCCAAATGCGAACTCAAGAATTGCCGCGTATCTTCTCTTCGTCGTCGCTCAGATACGCGAAGGTGCGAACCAAGCCCAGGATCTTGTCGCGCTGAGGTGGCAAAAGATCGACGAACTGGACGCCCATGCCCGGGTTGATGCTGTTTGCGCCATGCGGCATATTGACCCAAATGACCCGCCCATCGACGTCCAGGCGGCTACCGTCGGGCAGGCGGAAGCGCAAGTTGAGTAACGTTCCTGCCGGCCGCGGCGAGGTCGTCTGGATGAAGATGCCCATGGCCGACATGTCCGTGATGTACGCGAACAAAAAGGTGTCGTCGCAGCGGTAGTCGACCTCGAGGCAGACGGCCACCCGCTCGTGCACGCGCCGCTCGCGCCCCCGTCGGCGGTCCTGGCCGACATGGGTCTTGTGCTTGCGGCGTTCTTTGGCCTGCATGGCTACTTGATTTCGATGAAGCCGACCTGCGTGCGATCCCCGCCGTCGTTGGGACCGGCGGTAATCTTGAGGCGCTTGCCTTCGCCGCCCGGCCAAAAGCCGATGAGCAACGTATAGCGACCAGCCGGGGTCGTCATGAGGGGCACGTCCACATCGTACGAATCGCGAATGTACTCTCCTGGCAACCAATAGTCTGTCGGGAAAGTTCCGTTGAGCAGCGCGTGATCGCCGAGCAGCCGCGGCTCGCCCGGCGCATCGAAGTGGACGAAAATGCGAAAGCCGGGCTTCGGTTTCTTGAGGACACGGAAGTAGAGAGCCAGCGGAATGGTGCCGGGCCGCCGGATGGTGGACGGAAAGTCCGCGCCTACGAGCTCGATGGAATCTTCGAACGTAGTGTGGGTCGGCACGCGCCACTTCCAGGGCGCCGGTTGCTCCGGCCAGTCGATCTTCGTCTCGGGTTTCGTCGCGCCTTCGGGCTGGCCGGGATCGCTCGCGACCCTCGGCAACTGTGGCGCCATCCACACGTCCTTCTTGAGCGGATTTTCTTCCTTCTCGCCCGCCTCGAGTCGGTTCGACACGAGCAGGAAGCGCGACGAGGCTCCGTCGACAACGTAGTAGGTCACGTGCCCGCTCTTGAGAGCGGCATCGAGTGGCGCCAACTCGGTCGCAGACACCAACGCGAACACGCGATCCGGGCTGCGCAAAAACTCCGCCACGCGATCCGTGTTGACGAGATCGACCATCTCCCGGCGGCTGTAAAAGCCGGCTCCCTGCGCTTCCACCTTGTAGCGGCCGATCCGTTCGCCATGCGTAGCAAAGCGTGCGAAGGACTCGATGAGTGGCTTGAACGACATGTCCTTGGACAGCCTCGGAACCACGGCCTGGTCGACCACGAGAGCAAATACCACCGCGGCGCCGACCGCCACCTGGATGCCGTAGCGGCCGGTCTCGACCACGACCTTTTCGATGCGTCGGCGCCACAGGCCTGCGGCGCCGAGCTCGCGCAAGGCTACCTTGCCGAG
>CAZTTW010000651.1:0-3438 GCA_964616265.1 uncultured Myxococcales bacterium
ACGTCATGTCCGGGGTCAATCCGCAAGGCTGCCAGGTCTTCAGTTTCAAACAGCCTAGCGCGGAAGAGACGGAACATGACTTTCTCTGGCGCACCACACGCAAACTCCCCGAACGGGGTCAAATTGGTATCTTCAATCGTTCCTACTACGAGGAGGTGCTGATCGTCCGGGTTCATCCGGAGAGCCTCCGCACTCGGGGGCTTTCAGACGAATCACTCGGCGCCAAAGCTCTCTGGAAGGAACGGTATTGTTCCATCGTCGACTTGGAAGAACATCTCCATCGCAACAACACCCGCATCATCAAATTCTTCCTTCATCTTTCGAAGGGCGAGCAACGAAGGCGATTTCTCGACCGCATTGACGATCCGAATAAGAACTGGAAATTCAGCCAGGCTGACGTCCACGAGAGAAAGTACTGGGAACATTACATCAGGGCTTACGAGGCTTGCCTGAGTGCAACGACCACCCATCATGCGCCCTGGTACATCGTTCCCGCCGATGACAAGGAGAACACCCGGTTAATTGTTTCCCAAATCGTGCTTGATGCGTTCAATGAACTCGGGATGGAATATCCCAAGTCCAGTGCGAAGCGTCGGCTTCAACTGAAATCAATTCGCAAACGCCTCTGAATGAACCTTATGGACAAGTTCTGCGTGCGGCCGGCGCAATAGACGAGGCTCATGCGCGACAGCTCTGTTGGGCGCCGAAACGTCGATTCAATGGGTCTCGGCGCGCGGTGTGGACAACATCAGCGGCGTCCCGCCCGCGCCCGGGCCAATGACCACTGTCTTCGCGTTACTGGATGTTTCCAGTCGATTGAGCTCTTGAATGCGATCGTATTCGAGCATGGAAGGCGTCAGGCTTGCGGCGACGATCTTGTTGTAGTCGGCGACGCCTTGAGCTTCGATCCGCCGTTGCTCCGCGACCGATTTGGCCACCTCGATGACGTACTTCATCTTGAGCACGTCCTGCTCGGCGGCGAGTTTCTGGTCGATGGCGTGGCGGATGGCCTCGGGAAGCTCCACGTTGCGGATCAGCACGGCCTCGAGCGCGATGTGCTTACCCTCGATCTTTGCGCGCAGGCCTTCGCGAATTTCTCGTTCGATGAGGTCGCGCTTGGTGGAGTAAATTTCCTCGGGCGTGTAGCGACCGAAGACCCGACGCGCCTCCGAGCGCAGGACGGGCTCGACGATTGTTTGATAGTAGTCGGGGCCGATCTCGCGTTGGAGCTGGACGATCTCGTTGGGGTTCAAGTGGTACCGCACGGAGGCGTCGAGCTTGATGCCAAGCCCGTTGACCGCGATGACGTCCAGCACCTCGTCATGGCTCATCGAGCGCAGGTCGTAGACGTAGAAATCGTTCCAGGGTGCGATGTAGTGAAGCCCCTCGCCGTAGGCCGGCGACTGCGTGCCGTTGGAAGCTCGCCACAGGACGCCCACGCGGCCCGGCCCAACGGCGGTCGCGCATCCTCCAGCAATCCCCAGCGCGGCAAGTACGAGTGCCACTCTTCCCACTCTCGCAAACGGAATCGTCCACTGTTTATTCATGGTGAAACCTCCAACAGAAAGGCCTGATCGCGCGGGTGCACGAGAACGTGCGCCGTCGCGGCCGTAAGCAACTGGGTCCAAGCACGCTGGGCGGCGTCGGCCAAGATCTGGGGTGAAAGACTGGGCGCGATCAAGGCCTGCGAGGCGGTGATTCCGCGCGCTTGCGCCCGGAGCTCCTCGGCGTGCTGCCTGGCCATCGCCGGCAATTCCCGGGAGGCGATGGCTTCCTGCTCTTTCACGCCCGTCTGGAGGACCCGGCGATAGGCTTGCGAGTGCGCGTCGATGCGGAGCGTGCGCAAAGTGATGGAGTCGAAGACGACGTGGTGAGGGCGCAACCTCTCGGCGACGTCGTCCGTGACCTTCTTCTCGGCTCGCCCGATGCCGAGCGTGTCAAGCTGGTCCGCACGAAATCCAGCGAGGACTTTACGCAAACTCGAGCGCAAGATCGGCTGCACGAGGACGTGGTAGTAGTCCAGGCCGGTTTCCCGCGCGAGAGCCACCACTTCCCCGGGGACCGGGTGGAAGGTGATGATGGACGAGTGCGCTTCGAGCGGAGCGCCATCTGCGGACAGCGCTGCCAAATCCTCGCTGTGCTCCTGTGCTCGCAAATCGTAGGTCTCGACCTCGTCCAGCGGGCCTATCCAATGGACGCCCTCGGGCAGCACCTTGGTATCGACGCTACCCATCCGTAGCACCACCCCCGCCCGGCCCGACGGCACCGTCGCACACGCGAGCGGCGAAAAGCACACGAAGACAAGAAGAGGCAATCGCATAGGCCACGTCCACCTCGGAGAATCAGCATCCGGCGTGCCACCAGCCGAAGTGGCTGACACAACTTGCTCAGTGCGCATTCCGTCGGGACAATTTCCGCTTCGATTCGGGAGTTGTTCCTCGCGCGCAGAACGAAGGGTACGGGTATGGTAGATGCACTGCCTTCTGTGATGGCTAACGCGACATCCGACCCATCGCCCTTCTCAGTCGTTCTAGCCGCCGTGGATGGATCCGAGCGATCGTCCAGCGTGGTGCGCGTCGCCGCGGATCTCGCGCGACGGTGCAACGGCCGTCTTCATCTTTACCGCTCGGTTTCGATCCCGCAGGAGTTTCCAGCGGCCGCAAGAATGCCGCCGGACGCGTTGCCAGGCATCCTCCTCACTCAGGCCCGTCACGAGCTGCAGACCCTCGCCGCTGACTATCCGGACGCCATTATCGACGAACCGGCTTTGCACGATCCCCCTCAGGCCTGGCGGGGAATTCTCGCAGCGGGCGAGCGCTTGAACGCAGATCTCATCGTCATCGGCAGCCACGGCTACGGCGGGTGGGATCGCGTGCTTGGCACCACGGCCGCCAATGTGGTCAATCGCGCCGACCGGAGCGTTCGCGTCGTGCATGGGCGGCTGTCGGCCGCGAAGCAGTGAACCCGAGTTTGTGGTACCGCGGTGCCTTTTCGTTAGCGATAGGGGTCGGGATTATTTCCGTTGCGTACGGGAGGTCTTCCCGTTTCAGCTGTGTGTCCCTGTCTGCTGGCCGCGATCGTCTCGATGCGGACGGCGTAAGAAGCTGTTCACGCGATGGCGCAGGTTGACGATATCGAGCGGCTGCTCGAAGACGGCGACTGTTTCGAACGGCTCTGGTTTCGCGCGGACCGTCTTGCCTCCTAAGCTGCCGATGAAGATGAAGGGCGGAAGCTTCGTCCAGTCCGCGAGTTTATTGAACGACTGGAGCTCTGGCTCGTGTAGCAGGCTCGTCTCGGCTATCACCAACGCGAACGCGCCAGATCCAAACTCTGGGTGAAGCGAGACGGACACGGCGTCCACCAGGTCGACGCCAGTGGCCACCCCGACGACGTCGTAGCCTTCGGCCCTAAGGACCGATGACAGGAATCCGCGCAGGG
>CAZTTW010000652.1:0-3431 GCA_964616265.1 uncultured Myxococcales bacterium
GCACCGTGCACAGCTCGGCGCCCATGATGCGTTCATCGCGAGCAATATTACCGAGAATGCGCCCAAGCTCGTTACTTTCGGCAGACGACCAGTGCGCCAAGAGCTCGCTGCGTGCGCCGCTGGCCACCAAGCCAGAGCGCAACATGATGTCTTCCTCGAACCATTGACGGGTGGTTCGCTCGACCATCGTGGCGGCCGCCCAGGCCAGCACGGCACCCGAGGCGAGCAGGACGACCAGAAAACGCGCGACTCGTTTCATCGAATTTCTCCCGTTGAAGGTGGTCCAAGCTCTCGGAGAAGGGCAGAGCACACGCGTTAGGCGAGGTGAGAACCACGGCTCGGTTCGAATTTCGAGCAGTAGCGCCAGGTACCTGCATGCTACGCGGGCTTTCTGCTACGTTCAAGGACATGCAGCTCGAGCGTCTCGCGCTTATCGGCAACTGTCAGTTCTCGGCATTGGTGGAAGACACGGGCACGGTCGTGTGGTGTTGCCTTCCGCGCTTCGATTCCGACCCCATGTTTTCCGCGCTGCTCGACGAGCAGGACGGCGGGCGCTTCCTCATCGGGCCAGAAGAGGAAGGGAAGGCTGGAGTCGCCGAATACGAAGACAACACCAACATTTTGGTGACAACGTTTCGCTCGGCGACGGGTGCGTTTCGCGTGATCGATTTCGCGCCACGATTCCAGCAATATGACCGCAACTTTCATCCGACGCAGCTTTTCCGCATCGTCGAGCCCATCGAAGGAACGCCGCGCGTGCGCGTGCTGTGCGAGCCGCGCCTCGGCTTTTCCAAGGCCAAGCCCACGATTCTCGCGGGCTCGAACCACGTGCGCTACGAGGGCTTCGGCAGTCAGGTCCGCCTGACCACCGACGTTCCGCTGTCGTATCTCGACGGTCGTGCGTTCACCCTCACGCAGCGGCACCACCTGGTGCTGACGTACGGTTCCCCGGTCGAGGAAGCGCTGGCGCCCTTGGCCGAGCGATTCCTGGTGCAGACGCGCCGTTATTGGCAACGCTGGGTCAAGCACTGCGATATCCCGCCAGTCTTCCAAGACCAGGTCATTCGCTCGGCACTGACGCTGAAACTGCACTGCTTCGAGGACACCGGCGCGATCGTGGCGGCGACGACGACGTCGATTCCCGAGGCGCCCAAGAGCGGGCGTACCTGGGATTACCGCTATTGTTGGCTGCGAGATGCGTCCTACGTGCTTGGTGCCTTTCGCTTGCTCGGGCAATTCGACGAGCGCGAGGACTTCGTGCGCTTCCTGCTCAACGTCGCGGGCGCGCATCCGGAATTGGATTTGGCCCCGCTCTATCGCATCGACGGCCGTTCGGATCTCGACGAGCACATCCTGACGGAATGGCCTGGCTTCTGCGGCGACGGTCCGGTCCGCGTCGGTAACGGCGCCGCCCGTCACATTCAGAACGACGTCTTCGGCGAGATGGTGTTGGCGCTCACGCCCATCTTTCTCGACGAGCGCTTTGCGTCCGAACGCTCGCCGGCGGTGCTGCAATTGCTCGAACGGCTAGCGCGCAAGGCGACCAGCGTGGTCGGCATGCCCGACGCAGGCATTTGGGAATATCGCACCGAATGGAAGCCGCAGACGTTTTCCAGCCTAATGTGCTGGGCGGCGACCGATCGCATGGCGCGGGTGGCGGCGCGTTTTCGGCGCGAAGACGAGCCCGAGTTCCGTGCGACCGCGGATCGCATTCGGGACCAAATCATTGCCAAGGCGTGGAATCCGACGCTGGGCAGTTTCGCGAGCACGTGGGGTGGCGAAGAGCTGGACGCTTCCTTGCTGCAGATCGCGGCGTTGCGCTTCCTGCCGCCTGACGATTCTCGGATTCGCGCCACGGTCGATGCCATTCGCGGCGGCCTGGCGCAAGACGGCTGGCTGTACCGCTACCGGAACGACGACGGCTTCGGCCGGCCGCAGGTGGCGTTCGTGCTTTGCACTTTCTGGCTGGTGGAAGCGCTGGCCGCAACCGGACGGCTGGCCGAAGCGCGCCAGGTGCTCGAACGGGTGTGCAAGACGCTGTCGCCCCTCGGCCTGATATCCGAGGACTACGACACCTCGACCGGCGTTCTGTGGGGCAATTTCCCGCAGGCCTATTCCCACGTCGGTCTGATTCACGCCGCCTTCGCCGCCGCGCCGGCGTGGGCCGATGTGCTTTAGGAGCTGGATTTTTCTTCCGCGATCGGGCATTCCAAGACAGCCATGAGCAAAACACGTGAACGCTACGATGCCCTGCGTGCCCTCGGCCTGAAGCTGGACCTCACTCGCGGCCAGCCCGGCGACGACAATTTCGACGTCTCGAACGCCATGCTGACCATTGTCGACGACAAGGCGCTGGTGACGCCCAGCGGAGTGGCGTTGCGCAATTACCCCGGCGGTATCGCGGGCATCAAGGAAGCGCGCGAGCTGTTTGCGCCGATGCTCGGTGTTCAGCCGGACGAAATTCTCGTCGGCAACAACGCCAGCTTGGAAATCGAGGGCAAGGTGCTCATGTGGGCCATGCTCAGGGGCGTGCCGAGGAGCCCGGCGCCGTGGTGCAAGGGCGAGGTGAAGTTCATCGTCACCGTGCCCGGCTACGACCGGCACTTCTTGATGCTCGAGCGGCTGGGCATTGGCATGGTGACGGTGCCCATGACGGCGCAGGGGCCGGACATCGACGCCATCGAGAAGATCGTCGCCAGCGATCCGACGGTGAAGGGCCTGCTTTACGTGCCGACTTACAGCAACCCGACGGGAGATACCACGTCGCAACCGGTAGCCGATCGCTTGGCCACCATGAAGACTGCTGCGCCCGATTTTACGATCTTGGCGGACGACGCGTACGCCGTGCATCACCTGGACGATAGTCCGCCGGCGCATCCGGATCTACTGGGCGCTGCCAAGAAGGCTGGAAACCCGACGCGCGTGGTCCTGTTTGGATCGACATCGAAGATCACGTTCGCCAGCGCTGGGATCAGCTTCGTGGCCGGCAGCAAAGAAATGATGGCGTGGCTAGGCGAGCTGATGGGCACGCAGATGATCTCGCCCAACAAGATCGAGCAGTACCGGCACGTGCTCTTCTTGAGCAAGTTTCCAGGCGGGATCGCGGGCATCATGAAAGAGCACCGAAGGTTGCTGGCGCCGAAGTTTGCGGCGGTCGAAGAGGTGCTCTCGCGCGAGCTGGGCGGTAAGGGTGTGGCGCGCTGGACGAAGCCCAAGGGCGGCTACTTCGTCAGCTTGGATACGGAGAAGCCGGTGGCCAGCAAGGTCGTGCAGCTGGCGAAGGAAGCGGGCGTGGCGCTGACGCCGGCGGGGGCGACGTATCCGTTCGGGAGGGATCCGGGAAATCGAAATATTCGAATTTCGCCGACGCGGCCGCCGGTCGAGCAGGTGCGGAAGGCCATGGAAGTCGTGGCGGTGTGTGTGCAGCTGGC
>CAZTTW010000653.1:0-3427 GCA_964616265.1 uncultured Myxococcales bacterium
TCTTTCAATTCCTACTTCGCGCTCGGCGCGTGGCTGCGCCTGGGCGTGACGGACCGATTCGAGTTGGAATTCTCGGCGCCGCGCATTCTGTGCATGGAAGAGGCAACTCCGAGTGGCTGCAACGACATCAATCGCTTCAACGGGACGGGTGGCAGCGCAACCTATGGCGTCCTTCGCTCGCGCACCTTGCAGCTCAAGCTGTTCGGGAATGTCTCGATCGCCCGAAGCGCGAGGCCGCTCACCTGGGCATGGGAGCTCGGCGCGCGCACCAAGATCCTGTTCGGACAAAGCGTGGCTCTCGAAATGGGCATCGACTTCAATCGGCGGATCGATCCGGGGGCGTCCCAGACCGACATTTCGGCGCGCGGCTCGTTCGTGGTCGAGCTGAATGTGCAGGCCACGCACCATCTGAATCTTTTTGCCGACTTCAATCCGTACGCACCGGTCGATCGCTTGGGTGAACCCGCGCTGGAGCCGTTCGGCGGCGCCTCGTGGACGTTCGACAGCCAATCCGAAATCGTGGCATCGGCCGGGGCCTACAACGTCCTGTCCCGACGAAGCTGGGACAACAACGTTCCCGAGACTTTCTATGTGCTCTCACTGGTGTTCTGGTTTTAAGCTGGCGGTCAGCGTGCTTCATGGCTGTCAAATCAATCGTTTTCTTATCGCTTCTGCTCACCGCGGCCGCGTCTGCGGCGTTGGACGGACTTCGGCTGTGACGCTGCCGAACATAGCGTTGTACTTGATTTTCCGCCTCCCGGCCTGCAGGTGAACGCCAACCCGTTCGCCGGAAGTGTTCTCTGTCGAATATGGCACCGTTCTATGTGAAGGTTACGATCATGAAGATCGTCGCTTTCGTCACCGCGCTCGTCTTTCTGGCGGGCGGATGCGCCTCGACTTATCGTCCACAGGAACCCGGCCGAGTTAGCTTCGTGTTGGACGGGCCAGGTTTCTCTCTATACAAGGACGGCGTCAAATACGGCGCCGGAGGGTTGTCCAGTGCGCCAGTTCAGGCCGTTGCTGGAAATCCGACGGCCGAAGAGCATGCACGGAAATTCGTGAGCCGTTCGCGCCTATTTTGGTCCTTATACGCGCTGGGAGTCGGTTGCTTGATTACGAGTGTGGCAGTCTATCCAGGGGATCGCGGTCACGAAAATCGACGGGAGCTCGGCGCTGGCTTTGGCTTCGCTGGCCTCGGGCTCCTCACTACGAGCCTGGTGGCCGCGTTCACGGCACCAGGTCACCTTTACGACGCTGTGAATATCTACAACGACGGCCTTGCAGCCAATAGAAAGCCCTAAATGCCTCGCGCCGCCGAGTCGACATGGAAGATCATCGATGAGTGGGTGGGGACGCGTTAGTCTCGAAGGTGCCCCGCCACAGCCAGGTCATAGTCGGGCCGCGTGCCGTTTTGCGGGAGATCTGAGCGGATTGGGTTCAATGAGGCGAGAGCGCGTTGAGCCTTCAGTTGGCGAAAGTGACCCGCTGTCGTTTGTGGCTTCCCTGTTCCACGAGGTCGAGGACCGCAACCGCGAAGTCCTCCATGGAGATCCGGCTTTGGCCTTCGGCATCTACCAGCAACAGGTCATCGCCGGATTGGTAATTACCGGTGCGAGCGCCGGGCGCGATCATTGCCGCGGGGCTGACGTAGGTCCAGTCCAGGTCCGAGACGGCTCGCCAAAGCGCCAGCGCATCCCGATGAGCGAGCGCCACCGGCCGCCACGCGGGCGGAAAGTCGGGCGTGTCCACCAACTGCAGGTCAGGGGCCACCAGCAGGCTGCCGGCGCCGCCGATGACCACGATACGCTTCACCTCCGCCGCGCGCGCTGCCGCCGGAAGTGAGCGCGCCGCATCTGCCGGCAAGCTCGGGGCCGTACCGTGGGCAGGCCCGACAGCGCCGACTACGACGTCGTGGCCAGCGATGGCCTCGGCAAGGGAAGCCGCGTCGGTCACGTCGGCAGCGGCAACTCTGAAACGCTCAACCGGCGGGTTTGCGGCGGCTGGGTTGCGCGCAATCCCCGTGACCGCGTGGCCCCTGTGCAAGGCCTCCGCGACGATACGTTTGCCAATATTGCCCCAGGCACCCAAGACAGCGATCTTCATGAGTGGTTGGATTCTGTCGTTTGCGGTGGGATTCAGATCCGCACAATGGTTCGCCTCGTGTGCCCAGAAATGGCGGGCACTGATGCGACGCAACTGGACAGGCAAAGTTCCGCGATCGATGGGCACTCGAACCTGGTGGACTGGTCAAGTGATCGGTCGCACGTCGACTCTCCCGCTTTCCCAACAACTGGCGACCTCCACCTGTAAGCTAGTGGCATGACACCATCGACGGCACAACTTGATGGCCCGGCTTCTCGACCCCTTCGGGCCATGCTCTGCATGAGCTTGCTATGCGCATGTCGTACTCAGGCAATCGACGAGGGACCCTTGGACCCAAGCGGCGGCACTGGTGTTGGTGGCGGTGCCGGCGGTAGCGGTGCCGGCGGCGGTCGTGCCGTCGGCGGCGATATCGCCGGTGGCGACGGTGTTGGTGGTGCGACTGTCGGCGGCAGCGGCGCTGGTGGCGACCCGAACTTGGGAAGTCAGGGGACGTCGTCTGCACAGGTACTCGCGACGACGAACGCTCCCTGGGGCCTTGCGGTGGACGCCACGACTGTCTACGTGGCCGGACAAGGCGTCACAGGGTCGCGACCGCTTGTCTCGGTGCCGATCGCTGGTGGCTCGCCTTCTCCGCTAACTGCTACCAGCTGCTTCACGGTCGCCATCGACGAGACGCGCGTCTACTGGAGCGATGGAACGTCCATTCTCTCTTGCGCCAAGCGGAATTGTGCCGACAGTACGACGACGCTTGGTCGTACATCCGTCGGCGAGACGCACGGAATTGCCGTGGACGCCACCAGCGTCTACTGGGCTACGACCTCCGGAGGCAAGATTATGAAGGTCGGCAAGAACGGTGGCACCGCCTTCACGCTCGCGTCGGGCAGCTATCCGTATCAGGTCGCTGTCGATGAAACCGCCGTCTACTGGACCGATCAGGAGCCAGGGACGATCATGAAGGTGCCGACTTCAGGAGGCGTTCCAGTACAACTCGCGACCGGCCAGGGTCCGATGGGGATCGCCGTCGATGGGCAGAATGTCTACTTCACAACCGGTGACGGCAAGATGGTGCAGGTGCCCAAGGATGGCGGCACCGCACGCACGCTCTCGGATGCTCTCGGCAACGAGCCCTGGGGCATCACCACCGACGGCGCGAACGTGTACGGGGCCAGCATGGGCAATGGAACGATCGTCAAGGTGCCGGTCGGCGGTGGTGCGCTGACGGTGCTCGCGGCGGGGCAGCGTGCCCCCGCGGGCATCGCCGTGGATGCTACCTACGTGTACTGGACCGACGTGGACGCTGGGACGGTCATGCGGGCGGCGAAGT
>CAZTTW010000654.1:0-3424 GCA_964616265.1 uncultured Myxococcales bacterium
CTAGCGCTTCCCGGCGGGTGCAAGCGCGGGTCGCTTTACGAACGGCGCTAGCGTCAGCGATTCCCAGGCCAGGTATCCGAGGATGATGCCGAAGCCGATGAGCAACAGGAAGCTCTGGTAGGTGTAGCGGAGATCGGTCCAGCCCTCGGCGAGCGTGAAGTATTGGCCAACGGCCATCGCGGCAAGCGCCAGGTAGACCACGGCAAAAGTTCGATCCCGCTCCACGCGCGGACCGACCACCGCCAAGGGTAACAAGAACACGAAGTGACAATAGTAGTTCGACGGATAGAAATAGAATGGGATCAGAAGAAGTCCGATCAGCGCGACTTCCTCCAGCTTGCGTCCCCGGCACGCCAGAAGACCGAGCGCCGTCGCGATGAGCAAGATGGCGTAGAAAAGCGGACGGCGCGCGGCAAAGGTCAGCTTCTGCGCCGTGCCCCAGTCGCCCCACGGGCCCGAGCGGGCGTGCTCCGCGAGGCCCTTGGCTGAAAGACTCGGATTGAATGCAAGCACGTTGCGCAGCCCAACGTTGTTGGTGCTGGGTCCGGTCGCGTGAATCTCGATCTTCTGCTTCCAGGCGATCCAGGAATCCTTGAAGCCGAACACCATCGACGTCAGAGCGACGAGCGCGACGACGCAAGCTGCGGCGCCGACAAAAGTGCGCAAGGCGGGTCGCTGATTTTCGCGCCACTCAGCCACCGTGGGCAGCTTGCGCCGCGACCACCACACGTCGAACGCATACCACGCCAGGGGCACCAGCAAGAAGAAGGTCGCCATGGCCGGGAACGCACGAATCAGCCCGCCGTACGCCAGGAGCACACCGCCCAAGGCGTAGCGCTCTTTCTTGATGGCGCAGGCGCCGAGGCCAAGAGCCACCAACCAATCCTGCCGCAAGGTCGAGCCCATGAGATTGGATCCGAAATTGTAGAAATCGGAAGCGCCCCACAGAATCGCCACGTAGAGCATCACGCGCAGGCCGAAGGTGCGCCACAGAACGAAGAAGAGAAACAAGACCAACACCGGATCGATGAGGCCTGCGAGTGATATGACCAGCTCGCTGGCAGGGAAATACTTGAAGAGGAAGTGCGCGGGCAAAATCCACACCGGCGTAGCGTTGCCGCCGTGATCCTGCATGCTGCCGAGGTAATCGGCACCGCCCATGGTGTCCGAGAAGTACTTCATGTCACGCTTGAACTCTTCCCAGCGTTCGGGGGTGAAGCGCGCGCGAATCTTGGGCAGCTCGTCCACGACCTCGGTGCCGCTACGCATTTCGGCGTCGCGCAGATCGCGCAAATGCACCCGGCTGAGCTGCGACGGATCGAACCCCGGCGTGTTGTCGATGTAGGCCGCCAGGCTCGCCACGTAAAGGCCGTCGAAGCGCAGCTCGCGGAAGTACTTGGCCACCGGATAGTAGTGGCGCATGTCCCAGGTGTGGACCAGCGTGCGCCGCCCCTTGGCCTGGTCGAAGAATTGCGGCATGCCGAAGTGGTAGTAGGTGCCGAAGGCCACGACCGCGCAGAAGCTGAGAGTGGCGAGCGAAACCAGGCGATGCGGTGCCCACCGTTTGGATAGGAACGCTTCCTTGATCACGACCAGACCGGCGAGCGCAGCCACCAGCGCACGCAGCGGCGGCTCCTGGTTGAAGAACGGGTAAAGCTCGACCAGCTCGCCAGCGAGCATCCACAGCGAGCCCAACACCGGCAGAAGCAAGACGTACTGCAGGTTCGGACCGTTGCGCCGGTGAACGAGAATGAAGATGCCAGCCAGGATGCCAAAAACCAGCACTTTGATGCCGACGGCCTCGTCGACCGGAATGCCGTGGGCGCGCGGCAGGTCGGCCGGCCACGGCACCGGGCACTCGGAATACACCGCAATTTCGGAAACACTGTAGAGCGCGTCGCCTCCGGTGGCGGACAAACGCAAGTAACGAGCGCTAATGTCGAGCTTCGTCGAGCGCACGCGCATGCCGGGCGAAGGCTCCGCGCCCACGCGCCAGATCTGTTGCCAGCTCTGGCCGTCGTGCGAGGCCGCCATGAAATAGACGTCGTTGTTGTCGGCCTGGACCATCAGGCAGCGCAACGACCGCTCTTGTCCAAGGTCGTACTGCACGAACGAATGCGCCGACGAAAAGCGAGCGGTCACGTCGGTCAGCCACTCGTCGCCCTCGTTGCTCATCAGCCGGTCGGTGAGCCGCGCGGAATTGTGTACGCCTTCGCTGCGCATCGGCTTGAGATTCGCGAGGAGATCTTCCGGCTCGGCGAGCGCCGGCGAGGAAAGCAGGCTGGCCGCGAGCGACGCAAGCGCCGCGAAAATGCCAGGTCGCAGGGCTGATGTGACGATCCGCACGTTGGTGAAGGATGACATTTCCTCTGCAACCTACGTGCGATACGCCGCGCACGTCAACAGTCGCGGAGGCAACGCGCGGCACGCACGGTACCAAGGGTCCTTGGGGCAAAGGTCGTGCGCGACGAAAATCAGCGAAAGGAACAGCTACTTGAGGCCTGCGACGCAGGCCGCAGCTTCGGGCGACGACCAGTCGCGTTTGTTGATGAACGCGTAGCGGACCTTGCCGGAGCTGTCGAGCAAGAAGCTCTCGGGGAACTTTGACGTACCAAAGCTGGCAGGCACGTTGCGGCTCTCATCGCGCACCACCGTAGCTTTCGTGCCTCTGGCGTAGAACTTCTTGAGCGCATCCAGGTCTTCGTCAACGCTGACGATCGCCACGGTGGCATGATTGCCCACGCTGGCTGCCAGCGTATCGAGCGAAGGCGCCTCCTCCACGCACGGCGGGCACCACGTAGCAAAGAAACTGACCAAGACCGGCTTGCCGAGCAGACTGCGCAGCGAGACGGTCTTGCCCGTCAAATCGGGAAGCTGGAATTCGGGGACCAGCGTGCGCAACCCGGCCGAAAGCGGATCCGGCCGAAGAGCCGCGCAAGCCCCTTCGGCCGCCGACTTCACCGTCGAGACCGCGCCTTCCATCAGCAGCGAGACGGCGAGCGCCGTTGCGGCGGTGGCAATCACCGCCGCCAGCAACCGCGCCCTGCCCCCCTTTCTCGCTTGCGAATCGATGGTTGGCTCTCGCGCGACTAGTTGGCCTTCGCCTTGGCCTTGCCGCCGCCCTTCAAATCCGCCTCGACGATCTTCTTGAAAGCTTCCACAGGCTGTGCGCCTGAGACGAGTTGGCCGTTCACGAACGCGGCCGGCGTGCCGGAAACACCGAGCTCCGAGCCCTGCTTCGTGTCGGCTTCGATCTGCGCCGCGAACTTGTGGCTGTCGATGGCAGCTTTGAACTTGTCCATGTTGAGGCCGATTTCCTTGGCGTACTTCTCGAGATCGGCGGCGGTCAGGTTCTGCTGGTTCTTGAAGAGGATGTCGTGCATCTCCCAGAACTTGCCCTGCTCGTTGGCGGCCAGCGCCGCCT
>CAZTTW010000655.1:0-3421 GCA_964616265.1 uncultured Myxococcales bacterium
CCGCATTCGTGTGCAATTCGATTGGGATCGGGAAGGCGCCCACGACGAGAAATCGACGTGCTGGGTGCGCGTCGCGCAGGCGTGGTCCGGCAGCAACTGGGGTGCCATCTACATCCCGCGCATTGGTCAGGAAGTCGTCGTGCGCTTTCTCGAAGGCGATCCCGATCGACCGATTGTGACCGGCGCTCTTTACAACAAGGACAACAAGCCGCCCTACGATTTGCCGACCAACCGCACTCAAAGCGGAATCAAAAGCCGCAGCAGCAAAGGCGGCACGGCAAACAACTTCAACGAGCTGCGCTTCGAAGACAAGAAGGGCGCCGAAGAGCTGCACACACAGGCCGAAAAGGACATGTCCACGCTGGTCAAGAACGATCAGGACCTGCGCGTGAGCGTGGACCGAAAAATCGAGGTCGGCCACAACGAAGACGTGACGGTCGCCAATGACCGCAGCCTGGAAGTAGGCAGCGACAAGGGCAAGAACAAGGACGTCGTGGTCATCAATGGTCAGCACATCAAGCTGGTGAATGGCGAGGTATCGCAGCTCTTCGCGGACAACTACAAGCGCGACGTCGCCGAAGAGCAGGAATTCGCCGTCGACAAGAACAAGGACGAGCACGTCGTCCAGGGCTACAAGCTGACCACCGACAAGAAATTCCAGCTGAACCAGGGCAATACGAGCATGACGTTCAAGAACACGAACGTCAGCCTGAATGCCAAAGGTGATATTACCATGACGGCCGGCGGCGCCACGGTGGTGATTGAGAAAACCGGCGTGATGACCCTCGATTCGCCCACCGGCATCAACCTGGTCTGTGGCGGCAGCGGCCTGTCCATTTTGCCCGGAGGCATCGCCTTCGCCACGCCCGCCATGACCGCCGCCGCCGGCGGCAGCGCCAAAGTGTCGATGGGTAGCGACAGCGCCATTCTGAACGGCAAGACAGTCACCATCGAAGCCGACGGCGTGTGCAGCATCAAGGGCAAGAGCAAGCTGAAGCTGCAAGAGTCGGAATCGGGCAAGGATAAGGGGAAGAGCAAGGCCGCCGGCCCCGACGACGGCACGGACGCGGCAGATCCGATCGTGTCTCCGGGACGAGCGGCAAGGGAAGGCGAGTTGGCAGACCGCAAGCCAGCGGTTGCCACGAAGTCCAAGCCGGTTGACCCAATTGCCAATGACCAGATTGAGGTGGAGTTCGTGGATGAGCAAGGCGAGCCCGTGGATGTTGCCTATCGCGTGGAGCTTTCCGACGGTTCGGTCATCAGTGCCCAAGTCGGCGCAGAGGGAGTCTTGCGGAAGGCTGGTATTCGCACGGGTAGCTGTAAGCTTTCGCTACCGAAAATCGATGCTGGCAGTTGGAAGATTGGCTAGGCAGGAGGACCGAATGTACGCAGATGGCTTCGACTTTGACGAGGCAGAGGCAATCGGTAGTGGCTCCTACGTTGTGAGCCAAGGCGAGTGTATCTACTCTATTGCCGCGCGTTCAGGACACGACTGGAAAACAATTTGGAATCATCCAATGAATACCGCGCTACGGCGGGCAGGTCGCGATCCAGGCGTTCTCTTGCCAGGCGATAGAGTCCACATTCCGGAGATCGAACCCAAGACTATCGAGCTAGCCACCGGTCGGCGGCATCGCATTGTCGTTTCAGGTCAGAGCGTCGAGCTTTGTTTGCGCATGTGCGATGCAGATGGCGAGCCGATTGCGGCGACAGAGTTCACTGTTTCCGTCGGTAGGAAGACAATCGAGCTTACGACGGATGCTGGTGGACAACTGAAGGCGGTCATTCCAGCCTCAGCTACTGAGGCTGAGCTGCGGAACCGTCTGACCGGAGAGCGCTATCAGGTGAGTCTTGGCTATTTGGATCCTCCCGATACCGCGAGTGCCATTCGCAAGAGACTTATAAATCTTGGCTACAATCTCGATGATGCCGATGGCGCCCTGGATGACAATGCCGTTGCTGCCTTGCACGCCTTTTGCGAAGACGCTGATCTGGAATCGGATGCAAGCGCGGAGCAGGTCATTAAGAAGCTGGGCGAGAAGGATCCATGGCATTCGTAGAAGACATCAAGAACTTGCAAACGAAGGGGTACGTTCGGCCGCTCAAGTACACCGTCGATAAGGCGATTCCAGGGAAGCCACGGACTTTTCGCTATATCTTTGACCAGGGTGCCCTTCGATGCTCGGCCTCGGCAGAGCATCAGGACCGCGCTTGCTACGTGCCGCGCGCAGGTCTAACCACGCTGGCGCGAGAGAGTCCAAGCTTTGTCTACGTGGATGTTGGCTGCTGGGCTGATAACGCTGACGGGAGTGGACTGCGACGGCGCGACTTCGTGCTGATCTGTGGCGGACATGTATATCTGTGTGAGTTCGTAAATACCCCGGTAGTGCCCCTTACTCGACTTCCTGCCGTACGAAGCTTCTTTGCGGCCCTCTCCGAGCACGGATGTGGTGCACAAGTCCTGCAGCATGCCCTGGCACGTGATTTGGACAAGAAGACTCCAGCGGATCCAAATCTCTATTTGATTCTTGGAGATCTGCATATGCCGCCGGTAACGTGGTTCTATTCTCATTCGGACATTACTTTTCCTCCACCACATGACCTTCCCGATTGGCTCGCCAAGGCTCCAGCAATGGCTCGCCAGTCCGACTATACGCTTCGCGGATACTATGATCGTGCCGCCGGTGATAGGGAAAACAATATAGTTCCAGAGGTGCGACGACTTGCAAATCAGAATCAGGAGGCAACGCCAGATATCTTCGCGCAGGCTGGAGTAGATCTTGTTCGCTTCTTGCGAGCGTTAGCGGCCCTTCGTGAGGATGTAAGACAGCAGCTTCACTTCATCCAGGCTGGGGATATGTTCGAGCTCTGGGTCGGAAGAGACTATCAGTTTGTGCTGGGAGAGGATGGTCGGCCTCGATGGATAGATCAAGGGGCACCCGGACGCGTTGTGCAGTGGGCACTCGAGGTCATGATTCAAAATGCACCTGTGTTTGCCGCTTTCCAGCGGCTTCAAGGCGCTGGGTTGGCAGAGGTGAAGTACCTTTCAGGAAATCATGACTCGTATCTTGCGAGGCCTGACGTGACCTCTCAACTCGGCCTTCCGCCACGCGATCTGACGTACCGAGGCCTGAGTGACGACCTGATGCTGGAGCACGGTCATCGATTCGACGATTGGAACTACGACGGGATGAACGGCCAACGTCTTTTCTCGGGACCAGGGATCACAAAGCAACTAATGGACAATCCCGATCTTCGGAAATTTGAACCCTTGGGTGGCTACATCAGTGCTCTGACTAATCCGGCAACGCGGGACGGCTATTTGCTAGGTGCCACACTTGCATATCTATTCGAACGATTTCACCTGCAGCAAAAGCCGTTCAGTATCTATGTCATGGGACACACACATGCACGAATGATG
>CAZTTW010000656.1:0-3419 GCA_964616265.1 uncultured Myxococcales bacterium
GTGCGAAGATCGGCCAAGGCCATGGCGACGTCGGTCACGACTGCTTCCACCGACAAGTCTGCTTCCGACTCGCGCCGCAAGTGCGTCAGCACTTCTTTTAGTCCGGGAACGAGACGCGGATCCTTGCGCTGGCCGAGGAGTCGTGCCGCCA
This sequence comes from uncultured Myxococcales bacterium, assembly GCA_964616265.1. Taxonomy (GTDB): domain Bacteria; phylum Myxococcota_A; class Polyangia; order Fen-1088; family Fen-1088; genus Fen-1118. Next base: position 152 of record CAZTTW010000656.1, read on the forward strand.
GCGAGCGCAAATCAGAGCTTTCAGCCTGGCGGCCGAGCGTGCGCAGCAGGGTGCCGGTTGCTTTCGAGCCATAACAGCGGGCGATACCGATCAGTGCGGCTTGTCGAACGTCTTCGGTGTCTCGCTGGAAAGCCCGGACGAGCAGGTCGTTGCCCTCGGCAACGCAGAGGTTGCCCAGCGCTTCGATTTCGGCCTTGCGCACGCTTGGCCATGGCTCTTGCTTGGCGCCGTCGACCAAGAGCTTGGTGGCGGCGCGGTCATTCTTCCGCCCGAGGGCCTCTGCCGCCGTCTCGCGCACCCGCGGATCCGCGTCGGACAAGGCGTCGCGCAGAGCTGCAAACGTCTCGGCGCTGTCGGAGGACGCCAGCTCGCTGGTGGCCAGGCTGCGCAACACACCGTCGCTGGCATGGGTTCGGACATCGATCAAGGCCGCTCTGGCCGCGGGATCGCCAAGCATCCCGAGGCCGGCGATGGCGCGCGCCCGTTCTTCGAAGGACGTATCGGCACGAAGCGTGTTCTGCAAGGCAGATAGAACGTCCGCGCGCGATGCCGGTTCGCGCTCGGCCAGCGCAGCGACGATCCACAAGAGATCGGCTCGTCGCTCGTGCTCCACCGCCGGGGTGCGCTTGAGGGAGTCCAGCGCGGCCGCCAGGGCTGGCGCTCTCGTCGTGGCGAGAGCCGCGCGGACAGCTTTGCGAAGCGCGGAGCTGCCGTGGCCCACGCTTGCGAGCATGGCCAGCGAGACCTCGGGGCTCTTCATCACGGATAGCGCCCGCGCTGCCCGAGCGCGATCCTCGTCGCTGCGCTTCTCGTCCGCCAGCGCCTCGGCGAGGGCGGGCACCGGAACCCCTTCCATGGTTGGTAGTAAAGCAAGGATCGTCTTCTCTTCCTGATCGCTTGCCTGACCGAGCGCTGCTACCAACGCCGCTGCGGTTTCCGGCCGAGCTTTCACCCCACCAGAGAGAAGCTCGGCCAGCGCCTCGACGAGACACTCGCGACCTCGGCCGGGTGGCGTCGTGGGGATGGCGACGGCGACTTTGGCGAGGGCCGACTCTCCGAGGGGAAGCAGAAGCGGTAGTCGGGCCACACACCCGTTGCCGTGCGCCAGATCTTCGACCAACCGGTCGGCGGCGTTCGGTCCGTCGAGCTCGGTCAGCACCGCCATGTCGGCAATCGCCAGCGGTCCACTGTTGCTGCTGCCGTCGCGGACCACGACGGTCACGCAGGTGGAATGGACGGGCCTCGGCAAGGCAATCCAGAACGGCTCGCGATAGCGCTTGCTGCCACCGTCGGGGTCCTCGCTGAGCTCGACGTCAACGTTCTGCTTGGCATCCTTGCCGAAGAGGAGCGTCACGTGGCGAGGCTTGGCGCTTGCGCGATAGGCCTTCTCGCTGCGGCTGTCGCCGGGCAGAAGGCGCACGCCAACGATGGGAAAGCCGGCGCTCGAGCGCGCGGTCAGGGTCTGGCCACGCGCCTCGCCGTCGCTCGCCCACACCGTGGTGGGATTGTCGTCGTTGACGGCAGCCGGCGGCTTGAGACGAGCGGCATCGCCGTCGGCGCCGGGCGAGCTGGAAGCCGCACTGAAGAAGAAGCCGCTGGACGGCTTGCCGGCCGGAGCTCCGCCACGGCGGGCCTGGACGGTCATCGCGGCGTGAGCAGGAAGCTCGGCGGTCGCTGCGACGAACCTTCGCTTGGCGAAATCCCAGCGCTGGCGAAAGAGCTGTACCGGCTGGCCATCGCAGCGTGAGAGTCGTCGCGCCGTCTGGAACTGCTCGATGCCTTCCGCCGAAGCCCGCACTTCGAGCGTGGTCTCGCCATCGACATCGCGAGCGCCGACCGTGCCTGACCAAAGGACGCTCGTGCCCGTTCCTGTTTGCTCGCCAATCCAGACCTCTTCGTCCTGTTGGCGTGTTGGCGGCTCGGCAAGAATCGGCACGCGAACTTCGATGAGGTTGTGGCCGGCTGCGGTGACGCTTCTTGCGGTGGCTGGGCCACGTTGGTTTTTCGTGGTTTTCGGCGTGAACCGCGCCACGACGTGCTCGCTGTTCTTGCCGTCCTTTACGTTTTGGATGGCGAGATTGCCGTTCGGCTCGGCCGTGACGGCGAGCGCGAGGTCGCCAGCGAAGCACGGTGCGGATGCATAAAAAAGAGCGGCAACAACCGCAAGAAGACGCATGTCCTTCGATACTGCCGCCACCCGCGGGCCGTCAAGGGCGAGCTAGAACGCCCGGCCGACGAGGAGCGCGAGCGTGCCTTGCAGCGGGCGGTCGCGACGGCCTCCCGTCAATCGGAGCGGAAGGTAGTCGACATGCGCGACCAGCGACGTCACGAGATGGCGACTCACGAGATAGTCGAATCCGCCGCCGAGCTCGGCGCCCAGGTGCCAACTTGCGCTCGCTCCGCCGCCGCGCACATCGGCCGCCAGCAGTCCGACGTCGGCGAAGGGCACGAAGTTCAGAGCGTCGAGAGACCAGGTGGCGCCCACAGCTTGCGTGGTCACATGCAAAGGCGGCGTAGCTCCGGCAGCGGGATACCACGCGCTTTGCACGCCGAGGCGGCCGGCCCACGCGTCGCTGATTCCGCGCACCAGCCGTGCGCCGACTTGAACGCCGGCCTGGGTTCGCTCTCCAAGGCTGACGGCTGGTCCCACGCCACCGCTCAGCGACGCTTCTCCGGGCCCCAGGGCAAACGCCGAGCCCGACGACAGCAGCAAGAGAAGGGCACATCCCCAACGCATCAACGGACTCTACCTGGCAGGGAGCGCGCGAGTCGAGAAAGCATGGCGGCGCGGCATTTGCCCTGACGGGAGCATTGACCCGCGGGTGGGCCTCTGTTATTTCCACTGTCCGTGGCAAAAGCACTCTCGAAGGAACTCAAGCAGCCTGACGAATTCGTCAGCTTCTGGACACATCTTGGTGCGAAGCTGTCTCAGCATCGCACGAAGGTCGTCGCCGTGCTTGTTGCGACCGCGGTTGCGTTCGGCGGAGGCTGGGCACTATCGACCTATCGCGCGGCCCAGGCTGCCAAGGCGACCGCCGCGTTCGACCGTATCGACGCCATCGCCGCAGCAGAGCTTCTGCCCGAGAAATCCGAGAAGACGGAGGAGGCCAAGGCCAAGGAAGCCAAGACCGAGGACGATGGCATTCCACGCTTCAAGACCCAGAAGGAGCGCCTCGAGGCCGCGAACAAGGAAGCAGACAGCTTCATCGCGACGTTTGGCTCGGCGGGAATTGGCCGCAAGGCGCTCTTCGGCAAGGCCAGCCGGCTC
>CAZTTW010000657.1:0-3417 GCA_964616265.1 uncultured Myxococcales bacterium
CTCGTGCCGTCGAAGGTCACCTATTTTGCCGACGAGTCAGCCAGCGTCGTCGCGCTGACCATGGTTCGCGTCGTCGCCTTTTACGGCGAGCTCTTGCTGGCTCCGTTGCGCCTTTGTCCGTTCTACGACTGGTTCATCATCGGCTACGAAAGAGGCTTCTCGTTTGCCGTGGCGACGGGCGCTGCGATTCTCGGCGCGGCTTTGCTGGCCTTCGCGCTTTGTCTGCGGCGGGCTCCGCTGATTGCGCTGGCGCTTGCCTGGTTTTTTCTTGGGCTCGCGCCCGTCAGTCAGGTCGTTCCCATCATCGTGGTCGCCGCCGACCGTTTCCTCTACATTCCGATGCTCGGCTGGGCTTTGCTCGTCGGATTTCTCATTGATCGCGGTTGGCAGCGGGCGCAATCTGCCGGCCGCACGCGCGTGGTCGCTGCTGCCGTGGGACTCCTCTTTCTGGCTTACCTCGCGCGCACGTTCGCGCGCGTCCCGGACTGGCAAAACGACGAGACGCTCAACCTCGCGACCGCGGCTGCGTTTCCTGAAACGCCGACGCCGTTTCTCAATTTGGCCACGTACTACGAGCGCTTCGAGCGAAATCCGGCGAAGGCACTCCAGGCCCTGGAAAAGGCGCAGCAGCGCGCACCCGGCTGGCGGCCCGCGCTGGAGCGTGCAGACGCGCTCCAAGCGACCGCCCCGCAGGGCAAGTGAGCATTACTTCTTGGTGAAGGGCCAGATCCAGTCTGCCTCGCTCGGCCGGTCGATGCCTTCGGCGTGCGCGTAGGCGCGGCACTCGAGCTGCATGTTTCGGAAGCGCTCGCGCGCGTGCGAGCCGATGCTTTGCAGGCGCGGCACGCGATCGATGACGTCGATGGCCAGGCTGAAGCGATCCACCTCGTTTTGAATGGCCAATTCGAGCGGCGTATTGATGTTGCCCTTCTCTTTGTAACCGCGCACGTGCAGGTTGTGATGATTGTGACGGCGGTAAGCCAGCCGGTGGATGAGCCACGGATAGCCGTGGAAGCAGAAGATGACGGGCCGATCGGTCGTAAAAAGGCTGTTGAAATCGCGATCCGACAGACCGTGCGGATGCTCGGTGTCGGGCTGCAGTCGGAACAAGTCCACCACGTTGATGAAACGCAGCTTGATGTCGGGAAAGGCTTCGCGGAGCAGCGCCGACGCTGCCAACGCTTCCTTGGTGGGCACGTCGCCCGCCGCGGCCAACACCACGTCGGGCTCTTGGCCGGCGTCCGTGCTGGCCCAGTCCCAGATGCCCAGGCCCTTCGTGCAGTGGCGAATCGCCGCATCCATGTCGAGGTACTGCAGGTGCTTTTGCTTGTCCGAAACGATGACGTTCACGTAGTTGCGGCTGCGCAGACAGTGATCCGCGACCGACAGCAAACAGTTGGCATCCGGCGGAAGATAGATGCGGGTCACCGCCGCGCTCTTGTTGACCACCAAGTCGAGAAAGCCGGGATCCTGGTGGGTGAAGCCGTTGTGGTCCTGGCGCCAGACCGTCGACGTAATCAGCAGGTTGAGCGACGACAGATCCGCGCGCCACGACAGATGGCTGCAGATCTCCAGCCATTTGGCGTGCTGGTTGAACATCGAATCGATGACGTGGGCGAAGGCTTCGTAGGTCGCGAAGAAGCCGTGGCGGCCGGTCAGCAAGTAGCCTTCCAGCCACCCTTCGAGCGTGTGCTCGGAGAGCACCTCCATGATGCGGCCGTCGGGACTGATCTCGGTGCCGTCGCTGTCCTCGGCGGCAGGCTCGGCCATCCAGCATTTCTTGGTGACCGCGTACACGGCGTCGAGCTTGTTCGACGTGTTTTCGTCGGGACCGAAAACGCGGAAGCTGTTCGGATTGGCGGCCAGGATATCGCGCAGAAAATTGCCGAGCGGCCGAGTGTTCTCCGCCGTGGTTTGGCCCGCCACCACGCCGGTCACCGCGAAGTTGTCGAAATCGGGCAGGCGAAGATCCTTGCGCAGAAGCCCGCCGTTGGCGTGCGAATTCGCGCCCATGCGGCGCGTGCCCTTGGGCGCGAAATCGCGCAGCTCGGGCGCCAGGCGACCGTCGGGACTGAAAAGCTCATCGGGTTTGTAGCTTCGAAGCCAACCTTCGAGCAGCTTGAGGTGCTCCGGCTTTTGCGCCACCTCCGTGAGCGGAACTTGGTGCGCGCGCCAGGTGCCTTCGATCTTGTGGCCGTCGACCGTAGCCGGCCCTGTCCAGCCCTTCGGCGAGCGCAAGACGATCATCGGCCAGCGCGGACGAGCCGTCGTACCGCTCAAACGAGCCTCGGACTGGATGCGTTTGATTTCTTCGATCGCATGGTTGAGGGTCGCCGCCATCGCCTGGTGCATGCTCATCGGCTCCGAGCCCTCGACCAGCAGCGGTTCCCATCCGTAGCCGCGCATGAGCGCCACGAGGTCGTCTCGCGGAATGCGGGCCAAAATGGTCGGATTATTGATCTTGTAGCCGTTGAGATTGAGCACCGGCAGAACGGCCCCGTCTCGCGCCGGGTTCAAGAACTTGTTTCCATGCCAAGACGTTGCTAGCGGTCCGGTCTCGGACTCGCCGTCGCCCACAACCACGGTGACCAGCAGATCCGGGTTGTCGAAGGCCGCGCCGAACGCGTGCGAGAGGCTGTAGCCCAGCTCGCCGCCTTCGTGGATCGAGCCGGGCGTCTCGGGCGTGCAGTGGCTGCCGATGCCGCCGGGAAACGAGAACTGATGGAAGAAACGGCGCAAGCCGGGCGCGTCCTGGCTGCAGTCGGGGTAGATCTCGCTGTACGAGCCTTCGAGATAAACCGGCCCTAGCACGCCGGGTGCACCGTGGCCGGGACCTGCCAAGAAGATCGCGTCCACGTCGTATTCGCGGATCACGCGGTTCATGTGCGTGTAGATGAAGCTGAGCCCCGGGCTCGATCCCCAGTGTCCGAGCAGGCGCTTCTTGATGTGCTCGGGTTTGAGCGGCTCCTGCAACAGAGGATTGTCGCGCAGATAGATCATACCCGCCGCCAGGTAATTGCAGGCTCGCCAGAATCCATGCGTGCGGGCCAGCTCTTCGGGTGAAAGTGGAGCTCCGCTGACGGTGGACTTGGCGGCGCCAAACGCTCGGGTTGCGACCCATTCCTCTTTGCTCGTGGACATCGGTTTCTCCTAGCCCGCATTATTGGCTTGGCGGCGGAGCATAGCAGCTCGTTTGTCCGTGGCGCGCGCGGTTCTTGACTCGTAAACTAGCGCCCATGAAACGCGTGCTCCTAATCGCTACGATTCCGGCACTTCTTTCCGTCCCTGCTTGCAAACGCGACGAGAAACCGCCGCTTCCACCGCCTTCGGTTCCTTCGGTCCAAGCGCTCGAGCCTGGGGGCCTGCCCGCCGGTCATCCGCCCATCGGCCATGGTCCAAGTGGTGCTCCCGCGATGC
>CAZTTW010000658.1:0-2240 GCA_964616265.1 uncultured Myxococcales bacterium
AAGACCGAGTCCGCCGTGCGTATCACGCACATCCCGACGGGCATCGCCGTCCACTGCCAGCAAGAGCGCTCGCAGCACAAGAACCGCGCGGTCGCTATGCGCATCCTTCGTTCCAAGTTGCTCGAAGTCGAAGAGAAGAAGCAGGAAGAAAAGATGGGCGGTCTGCACGCCCAAAAGAAGTCCATCGAGTGGGGCAGTCAGATCCGCTCCTACGTGCTTGCGCCCTACCGCCTGGTTTCCGACCATCGCACCGGTATCAAGGTGAGCAGAGTAGACGAGGTCCTGGACGGCGATTTGGACCAATTCATGGTCGCCATGCTGCTGATTTTGGCTGGTGATCCGTCAGCTACCCCACAATCTACTGGACCCGATCCAGATGAGGCCGATTTGTGATTGACTGTGGACAAAAGTTCAAAGTGCGTTTGATTTCGCCAGCTTGCTGGCACCTGCCTTGTGGATGAAAGGTGGAGACTTCTAGCCCATGTCCGACGAACGAGAACTGATTGCCGATCGCGAGCGCAAAGTCGCCGAGCTTCGCCAAGCCGGCGAAAATCCCTACGCCAATGGTTTTTCGCCCGCGCACGCCGCGCGCGACGTGCACGCCTGGTTCGCCGCTGGCAACGTGCCCAGCGAAAATCCGCTGACCGCCGAGCCCAAGGCGCAGCGCTTTTCCATCGCCGGGCGCATCGTCGCGCTTCGCAGCTTCGGCAAGGCCGCCTTCGCCAAGGTTCGCGACCGCTCGGGCGAAATCCAGGTTTGGGTCAAGCAGGACGTCGTGGGCGAAAAGGCGTACGGGCTTTGGCGGCTCATGGAGCGGGGCGATTTCGTCGGCGTGATCGGCCCGGCGGTCATCACCAAGACCGGTGAACAAACGATTCTCGCCGAGCAGCTCCATGTGCTCACTAAGTCCACACGGCCGTTGCCCGAGAAATGGCACGGCCTTTCGGACATGGAGATCCGCTACCGGCAGCGCTACGTGGATCTCATCTCCAATCCCGAAGTGCGCGAGGTCTTTCTCAAGCGCACCGCCATCATCAAGCACCTGCGCCGTTTTCTCGACGCGCGCGACTTCGTCGAGGTGGAGACGCCGTCGATGCACACCATCCTCGGCGGTGCCGCGGCTCGTCCGTTCCGCACGCACCACAACGCGCTCGACATGGATCTCACTATGCGCATCGCGCCCGAGTTGCACCTCAAGCGTTTGGTCGTGGGCGGCTTCGAGCGGGTCTACGAGATCGGACGCAATTTCCGCAACGAGGGGCTGTCGCGCCAGCACAACCCCGAGTTCACGATGCTCGAGTTTTATCAGGCCTATGCCACCTACGAAGACCTGATGACGCTCACCGAGAGGCTGTTTGCCGAGCTGGCGCGCGAGATCTGCGGAGACACCGTCATCAGCTACGGCGGCACCAAGGTCAACCTCGGCGCTTTCGTGCGCATTCCCATGAAGGACGCCATCGTCATGGCGGTGGGCAAGGGCCTTTTGCCGGCCGGGCTCGAAGGCGCGATGCTCGACGACCCCAAGGCGCTGCTGGCGTGGATCGAAGCCTCGGGGGCGCTCGATCGCAAGGACGAACTGGCAGCGGTGCTGCGCAAGTGCGAGACGCACGGTCACCGAGTGGGGGCGCTGTTCGACTACGCGGGCGAGCTGGCCTTGCCGCCGGAGAAGCCCGTGTTCGTCGTCGAGTACCCGGCCGAGACCTCGCCGCTGTCCCGCCGCAACGACGCCGACCCCAGCAAGGTCGATCGTTTCGAGCTTTTCATCGTGGGTCGCGAGCATGCCAACGCCTTCTCCGAGCTGAACGACCCGGCCGACCAGCGCGATCGATTTCAGCGCCAGGTGGATGCCAAGGCCAAGGGCGCGGACGAAACCATGGACTACGACGAGGACTACTGCCGCGCGCTGGAATACGGGCTGCCGCCCACGGCAGGCGAGGGCATCGGCGTCGACCGCCTGGTCATGCTCCTCACCGACCAGCCATCCATCCGCGACGTCATTCTCTTTCCGCTCATGAGGCCGGAGTGAGCGGATTTCTCCGAGCTCGACGTTCATGACCGGCCCACGCTTCGAATGGTTCGTGGCGTGGCGTCACCTGCGCGATCCCGAACGGCGATCGCGTCGAGCGATTGCTCTCAAAGTCGGAATCGCCATCGTCGTGCTGGCGATTGCCGATTTGGTCTACATCAAGGTGCATGGCACGCCGATGCGCGACCCCAACGGCTTCTTCACGGCCCGGCCG
>CAZTTW010000658.1:2250-3412 GCA_964616265.1 uncultured Myxococcales bacterium
GGCGTGATCGCGGCCATCGTCGGTGGCATCATCACGTTCCTGGGCGTTCTGCTGGCCAGCTTCACGGTGTTTACCGCTATTTCTGTCTTCGGTGTTTTCCTGGGAACGGCAGCGCCCATCTTGGCCCTGTCGGTGATGTCGGGCTTCGAGGCGGATCTCAAGGGCAAGATCCGCGGTGCCAAAGCCGACGTGGTGGTCACTATTCCCGACGATCGGCCGTTCCTCGACTGGCAGGCGGTGCGCGACAGAATCGCGGGCGTGCCGGGCGTCGTGGCAGCAACGCCGTTTCTCGAAGCCGAAGTGATGGTCCGCTCGGGTTCGTCACCCGCGGGAATCGTCTTGCGCGGCATCGATCCGGCCAGCGCCGCATCCGTGCTGGACTTGGCGCGCACCACCCGCGATTGCAACCTCGGCGATCTGGCGCATCCCGAGCGCGTGGAAGTGGATCCGCTTTCGGGCGACGACCAGAAGAACGCCCCGACGATCATCCTCGGCGAAGAGCTGTACATGCGGACCCTGCGTGTCTTTGCCGGCAGCCTGGTCGACGTGGTCTGTCCGCTGTGCAAGATGGGGCCGACCGGGCCGATGCCGGGGCTGAAGGCGTTCCGCGTGGCGGGCCATTTCTACAGCGGCATGTACGAGTTCGATTCCAAGTTGGCGTACGTCGCGCTCAAGGAAGCGCAGGATTTCTTGCGCATGCCGGGCGAGGTGACCGGTATCGACATCCGCACGGCGGATCCGGACGATGCGCCGAGAATCGCTGCCGCCATCCAAGCCGTCCTGGGCAAGAGCTACGAAGCCCAGTCCTGGGAAGAGCTGAACAAGGGTCTCTTCATGGCTTTGCGTCTCGAAAAGATCGCCATGTTCGTCGTGCTGACTTTCATCGCTCTGGTAGCGTCGTTCTCGATTGTGTCGACGCTCATCATGATGGCCACGGAGAAGGCGCGCGAAATCGCCATTCTCAAGGCGATGGGTGCGGAAGACGGCGCCGTTCAGCGCATCTTCGTGGCCGAGGGCCTTTACATCGGGCTCATCGGCCTTCTGGTGGGCGTTTCCGCCGGCGTCGCCGGCTGCCTGCTCATCCGCCGTTACGGTCTGCCTTTGCCATCGGATGTCTATTACATCACCGAATTGCCCATCGTCATGCGGGTCGGAGAAATTG
>CAZTTW010000659.1:0-3409 GCA_964616265.1 uncultured Myxococcales bacterium
AGGCACAGGTCGAGATCGTTCGCTTGCAGTACATGGCGCCGCGCATGCGCGAAACTGGCGCGGGAAAAGATCGCCAGCGCGGCGGCATCGGCGGCAAGGGCGCCGGCGAATCTGGCCTCGAGCTCGATCGACGCAAGATCCGCGACCGCATCGCCGAGCTGACGGGCGAATTGGCATCGCTGGCCGAGGAGCAGTCCACGCAGCGAGCGCGCCGCCGCGACATGAGTCGAGTCGCCCTGGTGGGTTACACCAACGCGGGGAAGTCGACGCTGATGCGCGCCTTGACCGGAAGCGAGGTGCTCATCGCGGACAAACTCTTCGCCACACTCGACACGACGGTGCGCACGCTGGTTCCCGAATCACACCCGCGCATTTTGGTCTCGGATACGGTCGGCTTCATCGACAAGCTGCCGCACGGCCTCGTGGCGTCGTTCAAGAGCACGCTCGACGAGGCCTTGGAAGCGGGCCTGCTGGCGCAAGTGGTGGACGCCTCGGATTCCGGATTCGAGCGTCAGCTGCAAGTCACGCACGAGGTCCTGGCCGACATTGGCGCCAGCGCGATTCCGCGCCTGATCATCTTCAACAAGATGGATCGGATCGGCGACTCGAAAAGCGAGGCCGCAGCCGCCGACGACTTGCTGGCGCGCTGGCCCGACTCGTTTGTGATGTCAGCACGTCGGCCCGAAGACGTGGCCAGATTGCGCGAGCGCCTGATTGCCTTCTTCGTGCGCGACCTGGTCGCTGGCGAGCTGCGCGTGCCCTACGACAAGCAGCACCTGCGCGGCGAGATCTTCGCGTCGTGCGAGGTGCTGGGCGAACGCTACCAACCCGATGCCGTCATCTTCGACGTGCGCGCCCATCCCGCCGTGCTGGAACGCCTGCGCGCCGCCTGAAGCGCGCTGAGTGTCGCATCGGTACTAGTTGTTCGGGGTCGGAAGCGTCAGGTCCGGACACTTGGTGGCGGTAAGCGCGTCGCAGCTGGCAGGTGCCGTCGGTGCCATGACCTCCCAAACCGCGGAAATAGTAGCGCTCGTCGACGCGGTACAGCTGGGGAGGCCGTCCACGGCCTTGTTGAAGGCGGTGACCTCGTCGCTGATGCAGGCGGAGTACTGCGCGACGGTCGCCGTGCAAGTCGAGGGAATGGGGTTGCAACCGGGGTTGTCGGCCGAGCCGACACCGGACTGGGCTTGCGTGCAAGAAGACTGGTGATCCGTGCAGAGCTGCTGAAACTGGGTGTCGGTGGAGGCGCTGCTCGACGTTGCATAGGACAGCCCCTTGTACTTGCAGGCAGTAGCCATGGGGATCGTCTTGCCGAAGTAGGCATAGACGTCTTTGCACAGCTGGGTGGCATCCGCCGCCGACAACGCATTGAGAGCTTTGCTGTCGCCGAGGGTCGTGACCGAGCCTCCTCCACTAGCGCCGCCGCCCGCTTGTCCACCGCTGGCGGACGTTCCGCCGGCTTGTCCACCGCTGCCGGAGCTTCCACCCGAGCCCACTGCTCCGCCGCTACTCGAGCTTCCACCCGACGCCGTTTGTCCGCCGGTGCTCGAGCTTCCGCCTGAGGCCATTTGTCCGCCGGTACTCGAGCTTCCGCCCGCGCTCACGGCTCCGCCGCTGCTGGAACTTCCGCCCGCGCCGCTACCAGAGCTGGTGCTGCTGCTACAGCCAGCGGTGACCAGTGCCGAGACGAGCGCCATGGCAGCTACGAAACCGATCCGTCCACTTCGCATGAGATCTCCCGATTGCCTTGTTTCCGTCTTCTCTGCCCCGAACTACTTTCCGAAGACGCTCACGATGCTCTGCTGAATGGCATTGTCGGTCGCGTCGCTCGTCTCGGCTGCAATGACGGCTCCCTCCGAGAAACCACCCGTGCCACCGTTGTCGCCGGCCCCACCTTCGCCAAGACCGAGCCCGCCCTCTTGCTTGAGCGGCGAGTATCCCTTGGGCAGCGTCGGCAGGTCGATGCTGACCGCCAGCGGGCCAGACTTGGCGTTTCCGTTCTTCAGTGCCCAATGGGCCGTTCCATCGCACTTCATGAGTGCGGTCGCGATGTCGTAGGTGACGGATGGGTTGTCGTTGGGTTTCGTACCAGCGTTCTGGCAATCGGCACCGTTCGGCGGACCGCAGGCGGAGCTGCGGCCGCACACGCAGATGTCGCCGGCGTAGACACCGGCTTCCCAGTCGACCATCACCCAGGGTCCGTTTCCCTTGCCCTCGGACCACCAATTTTCTTTCGAGAAGTTGAGGGCGCTCAGGGTTCCAGGGCCTGTGTAGTGGATCTTCTTTCCTGTATTGCCGTAGTTGAAGCAACAGCCGCCATTGAGATACTGCTGGTGGAAGACGCCGTACTGGGTGATCGGCGAGGCGCCTACCGGCATATTCTTGGTCTTGTCTCGATTTCTCAGGCAAGACCCGAGGCCGCCCGACTGCCCTGGCTCGACGGCGATAGGAATCTTCGTCCCGTCCGTCATCTGCCAGTACTGGATGTCCAGCAGATGGCAGAGCTTGGGTGTTTCGTTGTTGTCCATCGGGGCATTCGCGGCCGTGTCGCCTTTCCACATGTCGTTGCCGTTCCCGGACTGATCGTACAGAGTCGCCACTTTGCAGGACGTGCCGGCACAGAACGTATTCAAGGCACTCGTGTCGACGAGCCCGCTGCCGGTCACGAAACCGATGTCCTTTTCCGTGCTATCGGATGCCCGCTGCGCCCTGAAAAGGGGCCCTGTATAGGCTGCAAACATGGCGCGGGTCATCGAGTGCGCCGCAACCATGGGAGTTCCCGCGGCCTTCGCAATATCACCAGGAAGAGAGCCCGCGCTGGTAGAGCCGCCGGCGCCGGTCGTCGTTCCCGTTGTTCCCGCTGTTCCGCCGCCCCCACCCGTTGAAGCACCCGAGCCGGTCGTTCCCGCCGCTGCGCTGCTCCCGCCCGCCGAACCACCCGAGCTGGTTGTGCCGGCGCCACCCGACGCGCTGCCCCCTAGACCGGACTGACCGCCCGCCGATGCGCCGCCCGCGGCTGTAGCACCGCCCGAACCGGATTTTCCGCCCGAGGAAGTGGAGCCGCCGAGTGCGCTGCTGCCACCCGAGCCGGCTGTCGTACCGGTCGTCGCGCCACCCGTCCCGCTTGTACCGCCGGAGCTCGTACTGCCCCCAGAGCCGGTTTTGCCTCCAGAGCTGGCGCCGCCACTTCCGGACTGGCCGGTCGAGCTCGATGACGAGCAGCCAAATAACCCGACCGAGACCACCATCGATGCGCAAAGTAGAGTGAACCGTCGGCCAGAATTTGAGTGTCGCACGAACAGCCTCCTGAGAATCGTCCCTACCAATTGTCGTTCTTTAATGTATGAGCCAGGCTATCTTGTGTGGAGCGAGCAGAGTCGACGCAGACTGCGTCTTCGAGAGAAAGGCG
>CAZTTW010000660.1:0-539 GCA_964616265.1 uncultured Myxococcales bacterium
CCGAGGAAGCGGTCCAACGACTCGGCTTGCGCAGCAAGCTGCTCGAGTATTTGCTCGGCCCCATCGCCGCCCTCGACGCGAACGAGCTGCGCCGTAATCCCGCCGTGCTCGGAAACGAAGACGACTTCGATCGCCTCCAGGACTCGTTTCGCAGCGCCCTCGATCTCTTCTCGCCCAAAGCACTTTGGGAAAAGGGCGGCTTGCGTATTGGCGAACGCGAGCGCGCGCTCCTGCAGGGCTCGGCCAAGCTCTTGGTCGCGGCCTATTCGCCACGCGGGAACGAGCTGCCGGTGGCGACGGCACTATTCGTGCTGCAGTCGGCCGACGCTGGCAACAAGGAATGGCTCTCGCGGCTCGATCAGCTCTTCGCCTGGCTCGACAGTGCCACCCAGCTTGGACCCGGATCGAGTGGGCCTCGGCGCACGGTGAGCACGGCCGACATCCTCGAGAACGTCGCTACCGTGTGGCCGGCCCCCGTGGTTCTCGATCGCTTGTCGCGACCACCCCTAGAGTAACACACAAAGGGAGATCACACCACA
>CAZTTW010000660.1:549-3392 GCA_964616265.1 uncultured Myxococcales bacterium
GACAGGACAAGGTCGCGGGCATTCTGCGCCGGCCGCTCGGTGGGGCCGACGCTGCACGCGGTCTGCTTAGCGAAATGCTTCTCGACACCGAGTCGCTCTCGGCCATGTCGGTCTCGGACGCGGCTATCTACCTGCGCTGCGGGCAACTGGCGAAAGCCAATCAGGTGGCGGACCATTTTGCGGGAAAGCCAGGCGATGACCCGGAGTTCCGCCAGATGACGCTGGCTGTGGCGTCGCCTCAGGCCAGAGCCAACGATTACCTGACGCTCGCTCGGCGTTTTTTGCCGCGTAACGAGATGCTGCACGGCACGTCCACCGACCGCATCGATCCGGTTTCTGCCATGGGCGTCCTGCACGAAGGCATGCTCTCCTTCCCTAGCGATACCGAGCTGCTCCTTACAGCGTCGCGCGTGGCGCGCATGATCGGACAACCGCTTTTGTCGCTGCGCTACCTCGACGACGCGATTGCCGTGCTGGATGCCCGCCACGCCGACCAGGATGCGCTGGCGGATCTTGCTTCCGAGCGCATCGACCTGACCTTCGTGCGCCTGAAAATGCGCGTGGATCCCGATCGTATTGAGCACGCCGAACGGGAAGCGACGCGCTTGCATAGCCAGCTCGCCGAGGCTCGGGCGCGCTTTGGCGCGTCCCGGTTCAAGATCGACGATAACGACATCGACTACGTTCTCGCCTCGGGATTGGTCGACGCTGGGAAAATCGACAAGGCGATCCCCATGCTGAGCCGCATCCGGGACCAGAGCGACGCGAACGTGGAGGTCACGCGGCAGCTGGCCAGCATCGCGATCAAACGGGGCGATCCTCAGGCCGCGATCGGCCTCTTGCGCCAGACGCTGGACACGCGCGAGCATCACGCGCCCACCGAAGACACCATCCCCTACGTCGAAGGACAAGCAAAGCTGGCCTTTCTTCTCGGCAACGCGAACGACGTCGCCGGCAATCTCGACGAGGCCCGCAAGGCCTGGGGCATGGCCGCGCGCGGTTGGGAGCGCCTCATGCTGGAGCAGATCCGGCGGAAAAATCTGTCGTACTCGGCGGAGGCAACCTTCGAAGTCGGCCGTCTTTACTATCTGCTCGGCAGGCGCGATGAGGGATTGCGTAAATTCGACGAGGCCATCGCGCAAGACGAAGACCGAGATCAGAGCTATCTCGATTCCATCGCCTTTCTCGTGCAGCGGGGCGATAGCGAGCCCGCACTCGACATCTACCGGCGGGCCTTGTCGAAGTCGACGCACGCAGTATCGGAGTATGTGAAGGTGTACGCATCCCTGTGGATTGCCGATCTCACCCGCCGCAGCTCGAACGTCGCAGACGCCGGTGCCACGGCCTACCTACGCGGCCTCGCAGGCCGCAAAATCATGCTACGCCCGCCCCGCGCCGCAAGCTGGTACACCGAGCTCGCTAGATACGCCGTTGGGCAGCTCGACTATGCGGCCTTGTTGGCGAAAGCCGATACCAATGGCAAACGCGCCGAAGCCTATTTCTACGAGGCCATGCGCCGACTATCGAACGGCAAACGAGAGGAAGCGCACGCGCTGTGGAGCAAGGTCGTCGAGACGAAGATGATGTCGTTCTTCGAATTCGAAATGGCGTCACGTTACTTGCGCACGGGCGCGTCGGTCCGGCCGGGAGTTCCAAACCGAGAAGAGACGATCTGAAGAGACGATCTGATGACGGCAAGAATTCCGAACTCGAAGGGCACTAACAAAGCGAGACAGCCCCCGGAAATGTCCCGGTTTTTTCATGCGAGTAGTTGACCCCCGAGGTGAGCGATGTGCTACATAAAGGGGACAAAACGGTGCCGTGGCCAAGTGGTAAGGCAAGGGTCTGCAAAACCCTCATTCCCCGGTTCAAATCCGGGCGGCACCTCCACTTTACCCGTCCGTAGTTCGGGTTGTTTGCATCACCATCATGTCTAGCCAGCACGCCGCCCTGATCGTCGATGCCGATGTGAATGGGCTTGAATCCTTGGTCTACGGTTTTCGCGAGGCCGACTGGCGAACGACCGCCTGCCCGACTCCGGAAAACGCATCGCTTTTGGCGAAGGCCTCGGGCGCGGAAATCGCGATCGTGGTTTCGCGCAGCGATCACGGCAAAGCGCAAACACTCATTTCGCAGCTGCGCGCCAACGGAAGCAATCGCAGGCTACCCGTTCTGGTGCTTGGCCCCGAGGAGCTGCGCAAGTCGCTCATGGAAAGTGGCGCCGACTTTTTGCCGCTGCCGGTCCTGGTGCGCGACGTCCTGACGGCCAGCAAAATTCTCATCGAGGCCAGCGACGGGGCGGCGGCGCTAGCACCCGGCTATCCATCGATATGGTTTGCGGCAGGCACGACCTCGACGGCATCGCTGATGCGAACCATGGCCGGCCTCGAGCGATCGGGCCAGTTGCGCTTGGAGCGCAACGGCCGACAGGCAGAAATCAACTTCCACGAGGGCGAGGTGGCCGCGGCCCAGGTGGCACAACTGGAGGGCATGCCGGCCGTCCAGCGCGTGCTCATCTGGGACCAGGAGGCAACGCTGCACCTCCGGCCGGTGCCTCAAAGGGGCCAGGTCAACCGGAGCGGCCGCGATTTCGTCGACGAGATCGACTGCTTCCAGCGCGATCTCGCCTACGGGCTCAAAGACATCGGTCCGCTGGCCAGCATCTATGCATGCGACGAGCAGCGTTTGCGCCAGTCGAGCAGCGACGTTCCGGCCGAAGTCACGCCCGTCGTGCGTCTGTGCGACGGACAGCGCTCGCTTTCCGACATTCTCGACGAGAGCCCGTTCCCTGTGCTCGATACCGTGCGCATTTTGGCGAGGCTGGTGGAGCTCGGCATTCTCGC
>CAZTTW010000661.1:0-3389 GCA_964616265.1 uncultured Myxococcales bacterium
TCCCATCGCTGCCAGTGGTGTGACCGTCTCGCTTCCCCACACGACCAAATATCTCGACGGCGTCTTTAAGGTCATGGGCGAATTCTGGAAAGCCTATGACGAGAACAATCCACCCAAGCAGACGGCCATCGCTCGTCGGTTAGATGAAGAACTTGGTTGGCGCCACTCCAAGGACGGCGGACCCTCACGAAGTGCTCAGCAGATCGCCTCGATGCTTCGTCCAGACAAGCTCAGCGAGATTGATAAGCGCAGCATAAGGCGTCGCGACAAGTCCTGACGGATCTTCCTGACGGATCTTCCTGGCTACATGACGGAATAGCCCGTCAAAGCACTCGTGTCCTAAAACGACAAACGCCAGCTCGTTATCAGCGGCTGGCGTTTGGGGCTCCCTGGGAGCCGTGTTCTTTCCGGAACTCGGAAATCTTGCCACAACGGCCGCCTCAAATCAATGCCCGGTTGGGACAACGGGCAGCTACGAGGAAAAGCCATGCAACAAAGCAGGCAACGGCGAAGCTATGTCACCCCGTCCGAGCGCAAACTCTTGCACTGGAGGATTGACGCGCTAGCCAGGTAGGCAGTGGTCCGTTCTGCGAACCCAGGGGGATCTACTTCTTGGGCTCGCCTTTGGGCGGCACGTCCCACCACGCGCTCTTGCACTTGGGACACATCCTTGGCTTTGAATCCTCGCCCTTCTTCCCTCGCGGGGCGTTGCGCGAGGTTCTGGCCACCCATTCATGGCCGCACCTCTCGCAGCGGTACCCTGGCACCTTGATCATGATTTCAGCCATGGCGCCAATCTACGCCACTGCGATTACTTAGCCAAGTAAACTTTTCTGCGTTCGCATGTTGATTTTCTCTTGCTAATCTTACTTAGTTAAGTAAGATTAGATTCATGGACACAACGGACAACGGAACGGACCTTCGGCAAGAGCGCGGACGCCTTCTTTCCCTCGACAAGAGGATCAAGAACGTCGCAGGCGTGACCTGGGTTGTGCCATCGCAAACCAGCGAGACAGCCTACCTCGTGAACACGAAGGAAGGCACGTGCTCCTGCCCTGATTACGAGCTTCGCCGCTGCCGCTGCAAACATCAGTGGGCGGTGACGTTCTCGCAGACCGTCGAAACCGACTCCGCAGGCAACACTACCTTGACCCAGAGCTTTAGTTACAGCCGCACGACCGCAAGGGACTGGAACGCGATCAACGCCAGCCAGTGCGAAGAAAAGACCGTCGTCCAACAACTCCTCCGCGGACTCTGCGAAGGCGTGGCGACGCCTGCCCACACTGGCCGTGGTCCGAAGCCGATCCCGCTTTCCGATGTGGTTTTCGCCATGACGATGAAGACCTATTCCCTCATGTCCGCCCGCCGCGCGACCACAGACATCGAAGCAGCCGCCGAGGAAGGCAGCATGACCCGCGCTCCGCACTACAACAGCACGCTCGCCGCCTTCTCCAAGCCCGAGATGACGGCCATTTTGACCAGCCTCATCGAGCGAAGCGCGGCCCCGCTAGCGAGCGTCGAGCGCAGCTTCGCCGTCGACAGCACTGGCTTCGGTACCTGCGTCTATCACCGCTGGATTGACGAAAAGTACGGCAAGCCCTGTCGCCGCGCCACGTGGCTGAAAGCTCACGCCATGGTCGGAACCGCGACCCAGATCATCACCTCCGTGAAGGTTACGACGAGCGAGGGCGCCGACTGCCCGCAGTTGCCCAAACTGGTCGAGTCGACCAAGCAGCGCTTTGACATGGACGAAGTTTCGGCGGACCGCGCTTACCTCAGCAACGAGAATCTGACGGCCATCGAAGCCGCAGGCGCGGCGCCCTTCGTGCCGTTCAAGATCAACTCCCAGAAGGACGGCTCGCCAGCGTGGCGCAAGATGCACGCGGTCTTCATGCTCAAGGAAGAGGAGTTCCTCGCCGCCTACTCGAAGCGCAGCAGCGTCGAGAGCACCTTCTCGTCGCTCAAGCGGAAGTTCGGCCCGGCGGTCAAGTCGAGGACCTTCACGGCACAGGTGAACGAGATTCTCTGCAAGGTGCTCTGCCACAACTTGAGCTGTTTGGTCATGGCGATGCACAAGCTCGCAATCGAGCCCAGCTTCCTTAGCAAGACGGTGGCAGCATGAACGGCCCGAAGCTCACGGCCTCAGAGCAGGAACACACTCTAGCGGCGCTTCGGTTCCTCCGGATCCGCGTTGGCACGTGGCGATTGCTCGCCAAGGCGCTCGGCTTCGAGGCATCGACCCTCAAGAACGTTCGGAAGGGCGTCAACCGCGTGTCCATCAACATGGCTTACAAGGTGGCTCGGCTGGCGTGTGTGCCGTTTGATGATGTGACGTCGGGAAAGTACCCGATCAGGGGGACGTGCCCGCACTGTGGACGTGGACCGGCGTAGGCCCGATCGTCTGTTTGGGAGGTTAAGGAATTGGTGGATTTACTAAAGATGACGGTTGAAGAGACGTCTGCTTTGGCTTGGTAAAGCGATATACGCCATAGCTGATCACGGGCGCCCCAACAGTTGCTGCAAGAACGTATGCCAGCTCTTTACCGTCAAGGTGCGACCTTGCCACGTCAATTACGAAGTATAGAAAAAGTACCCCAAGGCCGCACAGGCCTAACGAGCGAAACGATTCGATCCAAGCGCGCTTGGTCTCCTCTTGAGCCGGTACCGCGTAAGTCTCGTGTGCCACGCTTACGTCGTGATCTCCGCGTTTAGCCAGAGCTTGCGCTGCGATCGGAGTCATGTCGAATCTCGCTTCGACCATAAGTTCGCTGCGATTGAACCATGTCCGATTCGCTGCGGATGCCTCGATTGGTTCGTTAGGCATTCTTGGCCTTGTTCAAAATTGGCACCCAAGCGAATGAAGCGACGAAATGGCATTTCGTGCAAACCGTATGAGCAACTGGCATCACGCTCGTTGAATCCACCGACGCTGGGACACCTTCGACATTTGAAGGAACGTGACCCAACATCGCCGAAAGATGCGTAACGATCTGCCAGTGCCCGTCCAGGCAGATTGGGCACTTTTGACTTGGGCCTGGAACGTTTTTGTCTACATGTGCTTTGAGGATTTCCAGTTCCTCGTTGGACATACCCATGCCTGACCATGGTCAGGCCCACGGAATCACCTGTCAAAAAAACTGCTCCGTTGCCAATTCTGCCAGCTTCAAACCTATGGCTTCCCATTTTTGTCGAAGCTGGACCTCGTTCAGCGCTGCCCAGCAATTCCCCGCGCTGCCCAATAATTGCGCCGCTAGTCATGGCGATTCCGAATTGTTGGGCACACCCCAGCGCGGGAAGGTTTGGAAACCCTCTCAGGGTTTCCATTAGAATCCTTCTAGCCGCCCGCGGCTTGACACTTGTCGTAGGAATACGCAAAATTACGTCCGTTT
>CAZTTW010000662.1:0-3373 GCA_964616265.1 uncultured Myxococcales bacterium
AACAATGGGGCGATGTAATTGTCGTACCGGGGTGAATGTAATTGACAGTCAGCACTTTGAGCAGCATGTCGCTGCGTACTGGCTTGCGCAACTCTTGGTGCGTGGGATTCCGCCCGTCCTTATCGACACGGTCGTGACCGAAGTCAGCTTTCAGACCCAGGGGCTAGGGTGGCATACCGACGACTTCCTAGTCGTCTGCGAGCGCCCCGGCAGTCCGCCCCAGAGACTTGCCGGTCAGGTAAAACGGCAATTCGTGGTCAGCGCTGCAAACGATGAGTGCGTCGGCGCCATCCGCGACTTCTGGCAAGACTACAACGGCAGATACGACATGCCACGTTCGTTTATCGACGCCAGGGTCGACAACTCCACCAGGAGATGAACAAGGCGGTCATATTCCTTCTCTGAGGCGGCGTGCCCAACTGCGGCCGTGAGCCTGGCGTAGCGAATTCTCTGTCTGCCAACCACGCTGGTAATCGATGCCGGGAACCGCCTATCGAAAGCCAACTGGAACAATCGTTCGCCGTTGCCCATCTTTCGAAGAAGGCCCGGCAGAGCGGTGGCGGCGTAGACCGAGCTGTCCTGCTTCGCAGAGAGGCCTTCCGCGAGCACCGTCAGTGCTTCGGTGCTAGCGGCGTGTCTCTGACGAATATGCGTCTCGGTGGGTTCATCGCGAAGGGTAAGTCCATGACCGGTACGCTCCAGCAGAGGGCTCAGATCAGCAGCGAAGCTTTCGACCAGACTTGGCTCGAGTCGATGTGCATCGGCGTACTCCGACAACGGGACCGGGGGCGGCCGGACCGCCAATCCAGCGAGGAACGCGCCTAGCTCACGCTCGGTGTGGCCTCCTTCCTTACCCTTCCTGAGTGAACTGGCAATCCGTTCGCGAATTAGGTCATCAAGCACCACCTTCTTGTCGATCTCTGACGGTTCAAGGAGACCTCGTTCGCACACCAGATGCTCAAGAACTCTGGGGTTGCCACCGGAGCGCGCATGGGCGACCTGAAGTTCGGTGGTCGTGGCGTCGGGGATTCTGGCCTTCACATAGGCGCTCGCTTCAGGTTCAGAAAACGCCTTCAACTCCAACTCCTCAACATTGCTGGAGGGCGTGGAGCCAAGGACGAGCGAGCGCCTTTCGCTGCGACAACTCAGGACAAGCTTCACTCCGTCGATCCCGCCCGAATATGAAAAGCTCTCCAGCAGCAGCCTCGGGAAGGCGTTCTCCCGACGGTCGTTCGCGTGCATGTGGTTTGCGGCTACGCTGCATCTTGAGCAGTTCAGCGCGGTCCCCCGCTGCGAGCTTCAGACCCGTGAACCGAGGTAGGATCTTCATCCTTTGCTATAGATCCCACCTCGATCCCCAGCGCAAGTGTTTTCATCGCCGGCCTCGCCGCGATCCCTACACTTCGGTCAGAGCACTAGCCGAAGGCGCGTCGCCTATCGTCGTCGCGTCCGATCCGCTATCCGGCGGCAGCACCACGTCCGTCGTGCACTGGTGAGCCACGCACGTGACAGATACTTCGTCCATCGGCTGTATGGCGCTTCCAAGATAGGGAGTGGTCTTGCCCGTGTCTGTGACATAGCCGAAGTACGTTGGGCACCCAAGCTGGCCGCATCCTCCGGCAGGCAGCGCAACGCACCTCGCATAGGTACCCTCTTGCGCCTTCGCAACGCCAAGCGCTCCGTTCGCGCCACAACATTTCTCGGCGACGTAGACGGCGCAGTCCGAGTCCTGCGTGCACTGACGTGCGACGGCCGGAAAGCCGAAACCGCCATCGCCACTACATGCGATGCCCGCGCCAGCGTCTTTCGCAGTGCCAGCGTCGGGAGCCGGAGCGCAAGCCGGACAGCCACACGGGGAAGTGCTCGGCACAATGCCGAACGGGCAATTGCCAATTAGGGGACATGCGATGGCGCCGCAAATCATGGTTCCACCCGCGCCTCCAGCCGAGCCACCAGCTCCGCCGACCTTTCCGCCTGCACCCACTGTTGCTCCGCCGCTTCCTGAATTCATGCCGCCCATGCCTTGAGAATCTCCACCGACTCCGTTGCCTGCCACTCCACTACTTCCGCCGCTGGCCATGCTTCCCCCGGTCGCGATGTTTCCGCCTTTGCCATTCGAAGGCAGGCTTGATTCCTTCGAACAAGCAACCATGAGCACAAAGCCTGAAATGAAGCAGACCAGAACCGTCGACATGTTTCGCATCTATTCCTCCAAGGTCCTTGGGAGGCTGAGCAAGCTTCGTACCGCCTTACGAACGTGAAGGGAAGTTGAGGAAGGACCAGCGGTCTCCTTGTTTGTTTCGCGCCGTCATCTCAGAATTCTGAGATTGGTTCGCGATCCGCCGAGGCTCCGAGGTGCCACATCAAGGTTGTCCAGTACCACCGCGATCGGATTGTCCCGGTCCTGTCGCGCGCTGGGACTGATCTTGGCAGGAATGCTGGTCCTTTGTCGCCGGCCTAGGCCTTGCAGTATTGCGGCTCGATGAAAACGATACTGTTGATAGGCAGCGTTTGATATGACCTCCGGCGAGGCAGCCTGCATCTGGAGGAGCCAATGAATAGCCCACTTTTCCTGCGCGCAACTTTGCTCACTGCCTTCGTCCTCGATGCATGCAACGAGGCTCCCATCGGCGTGAATTCGCGCGGCGACGCCAGCGAGGACGTCACGGCTGCCGATCAGGCCTCCAACGCCGTTGCTGATGCCGCTCCGGCGTCCGATGGTATGGGAGATGGCGGTCTTTACGCCTTTCAAGGAGAGACGGGCGCTCCGGTAGCAGAATGCTCAGAATCTGCTTCCACCAACAGCGGGTCTATCGTCGTGCTTGTTTACAGTGACGGCAGTGGCACTCGAACTGTCGGACCACCCAACTGGGGTTCGCCATACGTTTGCCCTGACGGCGGTTGCGACTCCTACTATTCCCCGGGCTCGCTAACGTATCTTCTTGAAGATCTCCGCGCAGTCGGAGACCTGTCCAACATCCGAGGAGCCTGGTGCGGAAAATCTGCTTCCTTCGGGACGACCACGAAAGTAACCACAAACGGAAAGACCAGTGTCGACTTGCAATGCATGCAGAACCCTACACCAGCACAGTGCGCGCTCTACGATGACTGTCTTGGCTTGACTGGCCCGGTAGAGAGTTCAATCGGTGGAGGGCCAAGGGCGGCGTGCGGATTTCAGTAAACGACCCTTGCCTATTCGTGGCCATGCTTCCGTCGGAGCACATCATGATTCACTGTCGATCACCTTTCTCCGTCTTCGTCGCCGCGCTCTCTCTTGCAGCAGCTTTGCCGTCCTTGGCTCGCGCAGACACGGCAAGCTCTCGTGCAACGCTCGATCCCGCGCAATTGGACGCCTTTACCGCGCTCGTCGGCG
>CAZTTW010000663.1:0-3369 GCA_964616265.1 uncultured Myxococcales bacterium
AAGCCGCGCACTTCTTCGACAACGTGAACCATCGCCCGACGGAAAATCCCAAGGTGAAAGCCATCGCGGGCGACGGACGCAACTTCCTCAGCCAACGCAGCGACCGCTACGACGTGCTCATCAGTCAGCCGTCGAACCCGTGGATCACCGGCGTGTCGAACCTGTTCACCCGCGAGTATTTCCAAGAGGTCAAAGCGCGCCTGGCCGACGACGGCATCTTTTGCCAGTGGGCGCAGCTTTACGAAATGGCGCCGTGGAACATCAAGGCCATCTACCGCACGCTGGCCAGCGAATTTCCCTACGTCATGGTGTTTGCCGCCGAGGATCTTTCGTCGGATACGATCCTCATCGCCAGTCGCAAGCCCATCGAGCTCGACATTCGCAAGATTGCCCACGCCTTCGAAAATCCGGTCACCGCGGCAGAGGCCAAACGCGCCGGCTTCGAATCGCCGCACGACGTGCCGGCGTTCCTGCTCCTGAACTCGGAGGAAGTGCGCTCCTTCACAGCCGGGGCCCAGCTCAACACCGACGACAACGCACTCATCGAATTCGCGGCGCCCCGGGATCTTCTGCGCTACCAAGCCTACGATCCGTACCTCGCCAAGGTGTACGGTCCCATGTGGCCCTACGGGCATCTCACCGGCGTGGTCGAGGGCTATGACGGCGAGAGCCGCGCCTCGGACATGGCGCAACTGGCGCGCAGTCTGCTTGCCCACGGAAAATCGCGAGAAGCCAAGCTGTGGCAAGGGCGTGCCGAGGCAGCAGCGCGAGGCAAGGAGCCGAATGCCGTCGTCGAGCACTCCCGCCTCTTGCTCAATCTGGTCGCCACCCGCGAAGACCGCGACCCGGAGATTTCGCTGGCGCCAGACGAAGGCCTGACGCCCCCGGTGATTCCTTCCGGCCTATCGGCCGACGTCGCCAGCCGAGTGACCGATGAATACAAGGATATCGTCGCGGAGGTGGAGAAGAACAAGTACGCGAGCGCCTTCAAAATCGTCGAGGACTGGCCCGAGCAAACCTGGGGCGGCAAGCTGGGCAAGGACTTCTCGCTGCTGACCGGCTTTCTCGACTACAAAGCCGAATTCTATGGCGACGCCATCGACGAGCTGAAGCCGCTGGCCGACGACGCTTCCTACGCTGCCAAGCGCCCCGAGCTGCTGTATTACCTGGGCCGGTCGTACTTTGCCAACGCGAGCTGCGCCAAGGCGGTGGCGGCGCTCGAACGCTACATCGATTTGCAGAAGGCGGCGGGACGGCCCTTGCTACCGGCTTCGGCTGCGCAAGATGCGGAGAACGCCGAAAAGCCACAAAACGCCGCGCCGGTGGTACCATAAAGGCGTGTCCAAGCAGCCAGCTCGCCGAAAGCCAGCGCCCGCTCGGAAAAAGACCGCGCGGCCGTCGCCTGCAAAGACGGGAAAAACAGGAAAGACGGGCGTCGTCGTCGGTGTCGGCCTGGCCACCGTCGACCTGCTCTTGGTTTGTCCCCGCATCGACGAACGCCTGGTCGAGGCGTCGGTGTTCAGCATGCAAGCAGGCGGCTCGGCCTCGAACATGCTGGCCGCCATGGCGGTTCTGGGCACGCGAACCAGGTTCTTCGGCCGCATCGCTGACGATGAACACGGCCATTTCATTCTGCGCAGCATGCGCAATCTTCGCGTGGATACCTCGCTGGTTGCCATCGAGGAAGGCAAAGTCTCCCCGGTCTCGATTCTGGAAATTGACGAGCTCACGCGCCGCCGCCGGATCATTCGTTCACGCGGCAACGTCACGCCCGTCTCGCCGCGCGACTTGCCGGCGGGCCTTCTCACCGGAGCGTCCATGCTGGTGATCGACGGCACCCAGCCTGCCTTGCAAGCCGCCATCGCCGAAAAAGCGCGCGACAAGGAAATCACGGTTCTGCTGAACGCCAGTCAGCTTTCGGGTGGCATGGGCGAGCTGCTCTCTCTTTCCGATATCGTCATCGGCTCCGAACGCTTCGCGCACGAGCTGGCACCGTCGGACGATATGGGCGACAGCCTGCGCGAAATCCTCAACCTCGGGCCGCGCATCGCGCTCATCACCATGGGCGAGTCGGGTGCCGTGGGACTCGAGGGCAGCAAACTGGTCGAGCAGGAGGCGCTCGACGTGTTCGTGGCCGACACCTCGGGCGCGGGCGATGCCTTTGCTGGCGGGTTCGCCTTCGCACACCTTCACGGCTGGCCGCTGGAACGCGCCGTACCCTTTGCCAACGCCGCCGCTGGTCTCGTGTGTCGTTCCCTCGGTGCACGCTCGGCATTGCCGACCGTCGAGGAAGTCACGGCCGCGATGAATGGCGCGCAACCGACAGAGTCCGCCTGACCTCCTCGAAAACCGACGCCTACTTGCCCGGCTCGGCGCTCGGCGAACCGGGAAGGAAGTGGGACGGAAAAGCCTGAAAGCCCCACTGCGCCGTCAGCCGCTTCGTGAAGTCCGACAGCTCGCCCACGCTCAAGTTGCTGAGGTAGTTGGCGACCTGTTCCCGCGTGGGTGGCATGCGACGAGCCGCCACGACACCAAGGACGAGTCCAGCGACGAGACTGATGAGCGCGGTGATGAAGAGTCGTTTCATGGGACTTCCTTTGTGCGTGAGGGCGCCGATGGCATTCGGCCGGAAATGCTAGCACGGAGGAACGACCAACCAAAAACCGCCGAGTTTTTGGGGCGGCGGTGATTTTGTGCGACTCTTCGGCCGTGGCTATCAGCCGAGAGCTTCCATCGAATATCGTCCTTTTCGTCCTGCGCGCCATGGTCGGCGTCAACATGGCCTGCCTGCACGGCTGGGACAAACTGCATCACTTTGCCAGCAGGGTCGGCAGCGTCCCTGATCAGCTCGGCGTCGGCTCCAAGTACGCCCTCATGGTCACGGTTGCGGGCGAATTCGTCGGCGGCATCTTGATGGCCACGGGGCTTCTCGGACGGGTCGGCGCATTTCTCGTCGCCTTCGTCTCGGCGCTCGCTTTGGCGGCCACGTACCACGGTAGCGCCTGGCACGAGCGCGAGCTTTGGGGGCTGTATTTGGCGGGAAGCTTGACCGTTCTGCTCCTCGGCTGTGGCCGCTACTCGCTCGACAGCGTCGTGTGGAAGAAACTCGGCAAGGGCGGCGGCAGCGCCAAGAGCGCGCCGCCCAAGAAGTAGCCGCCGATTTGCGTCGGAGCCTCGGCGACTAGACACCCTAGCCCTTGCGCAAGCAGCGACGTGCAAGGGCGGCGATGGCGGGCACTGGATCGAGGCACATTCGCTCGAACGCTTCGACCGCAGCGGGCCGGCCGGCAAACGACGAAAGGGACTCGAGCGCTGCCAGCCGCACGCGTGCGTCGGTGTCCCGCGTGGCATGAACGAGACGCGTGACGG
>CAZTTW010000664.1:0-3366 GCA_964616265.1 uncultured Myxococcales bacterium
AGTCCTTCTTCGACGATCCTCCCACGCAGTTGCAGATTCCGATCATCGCTCGCGATTTTCCCCTTGAGTACCGACCCAACGACAATCCCCCTAGCGGACATCCTGACTTCGGAAACTCTTCGTTTCCTACCGACGACAGTTTGCAAAAGGGCAGAGGAATCGTAGCGACGACCTTGGGGATGGATCGCAAGCCGGTTTGGGCTGGTCCGACTCAAGATCCGGTTCCGAACCTTTCCCAGAGCCAGTTCACGGGCAAGAAAGAATTCGATCAGTGGTATCGCGACGTCAGCGGCGTCAACATGACCTTCTACGAGAGCCTGAGCCTGCTGCAGAGCTCGACGAGCAAGACCACGTACGCAATGAACAGTGACACGGACCCGCCCTGGTTTGATCTCTGCGGGTTCTTCCCTCTCGACGATCTGACGAAACCTCTAATCGATCAGAATACCGGGAAGCCGACGACGTACACGGATTCCGGTTTTCCCGGTCGAACCTGCCACGCCTACGAGGGGCTGGGCTTCGGTAACAGCTGGGCGAGCCACAATTTTCGATTTACCACCGAGCTGCGCTACTGGTTTCAATACCAAGGAACCGAGAATCTGAAATTCACCGGCGATGACGACGTGTGGGTCTTTGTCAATGGAACGTTGGCGCTCGATCTTGGAGGCATTCACAACACAGCGGGGGGAACCGTCTCTCTCGATCCAGGCAATGGCACAGGACAAGTTGTGTACCAGCTGCCGTTTTCGTCCCCGAGTGCGCCTGCCACAGTGGACTTCAAACTGACGAAGGGCAGCGTGTATGAAGTTGTCGTATTCCAAGCGGAGCGCTACGGGATGGGCTCCAATTACATGCTGACGCTGGCCAATTTTATCGGGGGCAAGACCCAGTGTGTTCCCTCTTGCGGCGATGGCGTCACCGTCGCCGACGAGGAGTGCGATTGCGGCGACGGTTCCGGCCCCGTGCCCGCGGGCTGCCCGGGGGCGAACAACGACTCGACTTACGGCGGGTGTACCACGCAATGCAAGTGGGGACCCTTCTGTGGCGACGGCACGACGCAAGGCGCGCCGAACGGTCCGGAGGAGTGCGACTTGGGCAAGGAGAACGGCAGCGCGAGCGGCGGGAGCAACGAATGCAGTATTGCATGCAAGAGTCCTCGCACCTGCGGCAACGGCGTCGTCGATACCGATCTCGGGGAAGAATGCGACATGGGTGTCAACAACGGCCTCAAGCTCGATAGCCAGTTGCAGCCGGTCACGGATCCTAACGATCCCAACGGGCAGGTCTTTTGCACCAACGACTGCATGATTCCCCCTGGAATTGTCTACTAAGAACCTTCGTTTGTCGCACCCGGTCGCGGCCGGACCGGGGCGTCGTCGAGGCATCAAATCCACGATGTGCGAGATGTCGTAACAATCAGGACCTCCCGCAGACAAGAAGACTGCAGAGGTCTCATGCGAAACGGACGAATCGGACTCGTGTGCGTGCTGGTCATCGCCTCGGTGATGTCGCTCAGCGGCTGTAGCAGTAGCTCCAACGGCGCTGGTTCGGGAGGCAGCTCGGGCGGTAGCTCCGGGGGAAGTACCGGTAGCGGTGGAAGCTCCTGTTCGAGCGTCCAGGACTGCGGCGGTGACGTCGTTGGGACCTGGACCGTTTCGTCGTCGTGTCTGACGGTGAGCGGAGACCTGGATTTGAGGTTGGTCGGCGCGGGATGCGCGTCAGCGCCGGTCACGGGATCTCTCAACGTGACTGGAACGTGGACCGCCAACTCCAACAAGACGTATACCGACAATACGACGACGACGGGCGATACACAGCTCACGCTCGGGTCTTCGTGCTTGGTGATTTCGTCGGTGCCGACCGTTTGCGATAAGGCGGCTGGCCTTCTCGCGCCCGGCCTAGGCTATTCCTCGCTCCAGTGCCCATCCGCCTCGGGTGGCGGGTGCAATTGCTCGGGAAAGGTCAGCCAAACGGGCACGCTTGGCGTGAACTCCCCGGCACCGTCGACGAGCGGCACCTACTCGATCTCGGGGAACGTGCTCACCATCTCGGGCGACTCGGCCGACGTGGATTACTTGTACTGCGTCGCGGGCAACAAGTTGACCCTGACCCCGAAGGACACCAAGCCGACCATCGCGGGCACGATCGTGCTGCAGAAGAGCGATAGCTCGGGCTCGGGCGGCTCGACCGGAAGTGGTGGGCAGAGCGGTTCGGGCGGGGCCACTGGCTCGGGGGGGACTAGCGGGCAGGGCGGCTCAGGCGGCAAGAGCAGCGACGGCGGCGCAACGGGCTCCGGCGGCACCAATGCCGCCGGGCAGGGCGGCAAGAGCTCGGCAGGCGGGGCGACGGGCTCCGGCGGTGCGAGTGCGGCTGGCGGAGCCGCCGGTGGATCGAGCGGAGGAAAGGGGCCTTGCGATATCTACGGTGCGGCCAACACTCCTTGCGTCGCCGCCCACAGCGTGGCGCGGGCGCTCTACAGCGCGTACAACGACAAGCTGTACCAGGTCAGGCGAGCGGACAACACCACCAAGGACATCTTGCCGCTTGCTCCTGGCGGCATCGCGGATACCGGGCCGGAGGACACGTTCTGCGCCGGTTCGACCTGCGTGCTTACCGTCGTCTACGACCAGTCTGGGAAAGGAAACGACCTGTGGTACCAGGGCTCGACGCAGGTCCCAGCCTCACCGTCGAGCAAACCCTCGAATGCGCTCAAAGATCCGGTAACCGTCGGCGGACATAAGGTCTATTCGGTCTTCATCAGCCCCAACAACTGCTACTGGCACGATGGTTCCAAGTCAGGCCTGGCAACCGGTGCCGATCCTGAGGGGATGTACATGGTGACCAGCAGCAGAAACGCCAACGGCGGGTGCTGCTTCGACTACGGCAACAGCGAAACCGATCGCAGCGCGGATGGCGCCGGCGCCATGGATTCTCTCAACTTCAGTACGACGACCGCCTGGGGCACCGGGGCGGGATCCGGTCCATGGGTCATGGCCGATCTGGAATACGGACTCTTCTCGCAAGGAAGCAACAGCAAGAATTCGAACGATCCAACTCAAACCGCTCCGTTCGTCACCGCCGTTCTTAAGAACGAGGGCACGAAGGAATACGCACTCCGGGGCGGCGACGCCACTACTGGCAACTTGACCACCTACTACAAAGGTGCCCTTCCTGGAGGATGGACCCCCATGAAGAAGCAAGGTGCGCTCATCCTCGGTTGCGGCGGTGACTGCTGCAAGCCGAGCGGCGGCGCCAACGCCAGCTCGGGCATCTTCTTCGAAGGCGCTATTGTCACCGGCTACCCAACCGATGCCACGGAAGACGCGATTCAAGCGAGTATCGTAGCTGCCGGGTACGGCAAGTAAT
>CAZTTW010000665.1:0-3366 GCA_964616265.1 uncultured Myxococcales bacterium
CGGGCAGCCGGTGGAATTCTCGGGCAGCGGGTTGTTTGACGCGAATTGCCGGGCAAAGCCCCCGCGCTCTGGCTACGGCGGGTGAAGCCCGCCTCCGCCTACGCGGTGATGGGAACCTTGAAGGGGTTTGCAGCCCTCCCGCTATGGTTCGCGCCGAGCGAAGCTCGACGGCTCCCCACGCGTTGAGCGGGCTACATTCCGAAGAGGTCCAGCACCTTCGCGAAGCGAGCGGTGACAGCCTGGCAGATGCGCTTTTCAAGCGCGGCGTCGATCCCGAGCATGGCGAGCGACGCCGAGTGGTCTTCGGGGTACGGCGGCTTGGCTTCGACTTCAGGCAAGACGGACTTGGCGAGGATGTTGGCCACGCAAACCACGTGGCAGACCAGCGGGTGATTCTCTTCCGGATCGTGGTGGTACTGAATTCCGAGGGCAATACGCTCGGGCAGGCCCCAATGGCGCGCGATCAGACCTCCCAGCTCGGCGTGGTTCACCTCGAGAATTTCCATCTCGGCTTGCAGCGGATTGCAGTGCCCTTCGCTCTGCGCGCGTTGCAAGTACGACAGAAGATCCGGATCCAAGAAGCGCGCGAGCACCAGCTTACCGACGTCGTGCAGAAGCGCCGCCGCGTAGGACTCGGGCGGGATCTGCGCCTTGCACATCGATCCCATGGATTCGGCGGCCAGCGCCGCTGCGACCGAATGTCGCCACAGCATGTTTTCTGCGAGGCCGAACTCGGGGACGGCCTGTTGCAGTTGCTGGCGCACCTTGGGACCAAAACCGAGCGTCAGCATCGTGCTGCGGCCGAGGCGAACGATCGCGTCTCGAACGGTCGTGATGGCTGAATGCGAAGCGCTCGCTGCCGAATTCGCCGCGCGCAACGCTCGACCTGTCAGCGCCTGGTCGAAGCTGACGACCTCGGCGATGCTTTCGAGCGTCGAGTCCGGATTGGCGACAAGGCTCGCCAGCTTCGTCCCGCTCATCGGGATCGGCTCGAGGTCGTAGGCTTTGGCGATGAGTTGCTGAAGGTCGAGCACGGCGGTCGTTTCGGTCGTTAGGGCAAAGGCTCCTCACATTCGGTGCGCACCAGATCCTCGACAGTTTCCCGGCGAGCGATAAGCGTCGGCTTTCCTTTGTCCCAAAGTACAATCGGAACACGGCCTTGGGACACGTAGTTCGAGCTCATGGCCGCGCCATAGGCGCCCGCGTCGTGAAGCACGAGCAGGTCGCCCGTATCGGGCAGAGGCAACGGTCGTGGATCGAGCAGCTCGTGCTCGTCGCGGGTGAACACATCGCCGCTTTCGCACAGCGGCCCGGCAACGACCAGCGGTTCCGGAGCACGGCCGGTGCCTTTGCCGACGACGGAAATGTGGTGATAGGCGCCGTACATGGCTGGGCGCACGAGATCGCAGAAGCCGGCATCGACCATGACGAAGCGGTGGCCCTTGCCCTTTTCGTTGTCGCGCGTGCTCTTCACGTCGTGCACGCGGGAGACCAGCAGGCCCATACCCGCCACCGGGTAGCGGCCGGGCTCGATCTCGACGCGCACCGGACGACCGCGCACCGCCGCGAAGCGCTCGACAGCGTCGAGCAGCACCGGCCTCAGCCAGTTGAGGTCGTAGGCTGTGCTGCCCGGACGGTAGGGATGTGGAATGCCACCGCCGAAGTTGACCGCCTCGACGTCGGGGAACCTCGGCAAAATGCTGGCGAAGAAGTCGACCAGCTTGCGCGCGTTGCGGTCGAACTCCCGCGGGTCGGGCCCGGTGCCGATGTGCGCGTGCAAGGCGACGATTTTCAGGCCGGCGGCCGCAGCCATTTGGGACGCATTCGCCAGAATGGGATCCTCGTACCAGATGCCGTGCTTCGACGAGGGACCGCCGGTGTCACAGGACTGGACGTGTCCGTGGCCGAAGCCGGGGTTGGTGCGCATCGCGATGGGACCGCGGTAGCCGGCGGCAGCCAGCTGCGCGATTTGCCCGGGCGACCCGACGTTCGGCATGACCCCATGCCGGAGCACGACCTCGAGCGCGTTGTCGCGGTACACGTCGGAGGTGAGCATGATGACCGGCGGATTCGAGCCGAAGGGAAAGCCGGCCCGGGCAGCGCGCAGGACCTCGTTGCCGCTGACGGCGTCGATCCAAAGCCCCGCTTCGCGGACGATCTTCAAGACGGCGCGTGACGAGTTCGCCTTCATCGCGTAGCGCACGACCAGGTTCGGATGGCTGGCCATGGCCGTAAGGCGGCCGAGCGCAGCTCGCAAAATATCGGCGTCGTATAGGTAGAACGGCGTGCCCACGCGGGCCGCGATGCTTTCGAGAGGGTACGAGTCGAGATTCATGGGAAGCGGGAATCATAATCGATCTGCGCCGATCGCAAAGTGGCCCGCGGAAGTTTGCGGCCTCTTGGCGGTGGCATCCGGGAAAGCGGCCGCTCGGCTTCCGCGGGCTTTGACGGCCACGACCCGTTCGGCGAACGCATGCCAACGGCCGCGCTTCGCGCGTCTATGGCACGCTCGGCACACGGGTCCCTAGGCGGCCGTTGGACCGGCCGCTGGCCCCTCACGCTCGCGTAGCCTCCGAGCGCGGACGCTCGGAGCCGCTCGCTCACGTCGCCTCGGAGTCGTGCCCGCCCGCTCGCGCGCCGAGCTCACGCCAACTCACGAAAGCCGCGTCTCTTGAGCCGGAGTCGAGCCACGAACAGGGCCACGAGCTTTGCTCGACAATTTTGCCTCCGTGAGAAGCTGCGAGAGCCAGCGACAGCCGAGCGGCCGCTTGCCCGAATGCTGTTCCGAAGCGTGGCACTTGCGCTCGCTGACGCTTGCGTCGAAACTCCTCGCACCCCAATCCACCGAGGAGACTCTCATGCCGACCACCGCCGAAAATCTGAAGACCGCTTTCGCTGGCGAGAGCCAGGCCAACCGCAAGTATCTCGCCTACGCCGCGAAAGCCGACAAGGAAGGCTACCCGCAAATCGCCAAGCTCTTCCGCGCCGCCGCCGAGGCCGAAACGCTGCACGCGCTTGCCCATTTGCAGAACATGGGCGGCGTCGGCTCGACGCTGGACAACCTGAAGGACGCCATCGCGGGCGAGACTTACGAGCACACGACGATGTATCCGCCCATGGTCGAGCAGGCCGAGAAGGAAGGCCACCGGGCCAAGAACATGCTCAAGTGGGCGAATGCCGTCGAGAAGGTCCACGCGGAGCTCTACGGACAGGCACTCGCCGCTCTGCAGGCGGGCAAGGATTTGTCGACGATGCAGATCTACCTCTGCCCGGTGTGCGGCCACCTGGAGATCGGGTCGGCTCCCGACAAGTGCCCAGTGTGCGGTGCTGTCGGCGCCAAGTTTCAGACGGTGAGCTAACCCGAGC
>CAZTTW010000666.1:0-3360 GCA_964616265.1 uncultured Myxococcales bacterium
CGGCGCATGACGGCGAAACAGCCGACCAAGCCAGCGGCCGCGCCGGCCCCGATGGAGAGCGCGATGGCGTTAGGGTCGAAGGTCATTGTGAACGTGGTAGGCCACGGGTGCGCCGTAGAGCTGGGCAAGCAGCTCGGGGGTAAGAATACTCTTCGGAGTGCCAAAACAAGTGCGACCGCGCGACAAGCATAGAACGTTGGTGGCGTGCTGATAGACGACGCTTAGATCGTGTGAGATGAACAGGATCGTAAGGCCGTGTGCGTTGCGCAGGCGCTCGAGCGTGTCATTGAGTGTGTCCTGCCCCGGCTCGTCCACGCCTGCGGTGGGTTCGTCGAGAAGCAAGACCGTCGGGTGGCCGATGAGCGCCGCAGCTACCAACAAACGCTGGAATTGCCCACCCGAGAGCGCCCCGATGGGTTTGACGACTGTCTCAACCTTCAGTCCGACGAGTCCCAAGACATTCGGGATCTCACCTTGTGACGCTCGAACGACAGCTGCCTTCGCGCGCAGGAAGTCGTCGCCAGTGATGGGTAGGTCGCGCTCGATGTCGAGCTTTTGCGGTACATAGCCGAGCTTCGTGTTTGCCGCCCACGTGATGTTTCCCGTGTAGGGCAGGGCTCCGATCAGGGCCTTGGCGAGAACGCTCTTGCCGGCGCCGTTCGGCCCAATAATCGCCAGGGCGCTGCCAAGGGCGACTTCGAAAGACAGTCCTTCGATGACCTCCACCTGGTCGAAGCCCACCGAAAGGTTGGCGACTTCGAGTGCGGCACAGTGCTTTTCTAGAGGACCGTGCATGCCTCGATGTTCGTTGGCCACGCCAAGACCTTCTTCGCAATGATGTCGGGCGAAAGGGTCTCCGGGCCGCCTTTTGCCATCACGTCACCATCACGTCGACGTCCGGTGACCACTTGTGTAAGTAGCTTCATTCGTAGTTTCTCTTAGGGTCAGAAGGGATGTTTCACCAGTCGAGATCTCCTAGCTGCGCGACAAGCAGACGATGCAGCATTCGGGCCAGCGGCAACCTACGTAGTTCGCCTTCTTGCGCCACGTAGTCAGGTTCGTGCGGAAGCACGTGCCTGCGTTGGAGTCAGTTGTCGTCTACTCAAGTCACGAAACATGTCGCGCCCCGGAGTGGTCCTAAAGCTGCAAGAGCTAGTACGCTGCGACGGGTGTTGTGATGAGGATTAATCTTGGCGTTCTACTTTGTCCCGAGAGTAGGCGCCTTGATGGCAAGCGATGGGAACTGACGCAAGGCTTGGAATGAACACGACAGCTGGGCTGACCAGTAGTGAAGCAATCGGCCGTCTGCGGCAATTGGGACCGAATTCCATTCCCGACGCTTCGGTGCACCTTGTTCGCATTGCATTCGGCAAGTTCTGGGCGCCGGTGCCTTGGCTGCTGGAAGCCGTCATTGTGCTCGAGGTCGGTCTCCACAACTACGTCGAGGCGTCTGTCATTGCGGTTCTTCTCGTATTCAACGCCGCGCTTAGCTTTCTTCAGGAAAGCCGCGCGCAGTCGACTCTCACCGCCCTCAAATCGCGGCTCGCCCTCTCGGCGTCGGTACGTCGGGACGGACTCTGGACGGTCGTCCCAGCTGCGAATCTCGTCGTCGGCGACGTCGTGAAATTGTCGCTAGGCGGAGTCGTCGCCGCAGATGTCCGCCTTATGGAAGGCTCGGTTCTTATCGACCAATCCATGCTCACCGGCGAATCGGTGCCTATTGAGGCCGGTCCTGGCCTGCAGACCTACGCCGGAGCGCTGGTGCGGCGAGGCGAGGCCATCGCCGAGGTCACCGGAACGGGGGGACGGACCAAATTCGGGCAGACGACTGAGCTCATTCGGACTGCTCACGTTGTAAGCACGCAACAGAAGGTCGTCTTTCGGATTGTTCGCAATATTGCCCTCTTTAACATTGCCATCATTGCGCTGCTCGTGACCTTTGCTCTGGTGCGCAGGATGCCCCCACGGGAAATGGTTCCCCTAATCTTGAGTGCAGTGCTGACGTCCATTCCAGT
Organism: uncultured Myxococcales bacterium; assembly: GCA_964616265.1. Classification (GTDB taxonomy): domain Bacteria; phylum Myxococcota_A; class Polyangia; order Fen-1088; family Fen-1088; genus Fen-1118. Next base: position 2,016 of record CAZTTW010000666.1, read on the forward strand.
TGCGCTGCCGGTGACGTTCACCCTCGCAGCAGCGATCGGCGCCAAGGCGCTCGCGAGGATTGGCGTTCTTCCCACCCGACTTTCGGCCGTAGACGAAGCTGCCACGGTGGACGTGCTGTGCGTCGATAAGACCGGCACCTTGACGCAAAACCAGTTGAAGGTAACGACCATCCACAGTATGGACGGGTTCGACGACGCGCATGTCGTTGGACTGGCTGCGCTGGCCAGCTCGGAAGGTGGACAGGATTCGGTGGATACGGCGATCCGGCTAGTCGCTTTGGCTCGAAGTGCAGTCGGTTTGCCGCAATTCGTCCGCCTTGTTCCGTTCGATCCAGCTACCAAGATGTCCGAGGCGTTTGCGAGCGGCGCGGATGGCACTTCAGTCAGGATCATCAAAGGCGCTTTCAGCGTCGTCAAGAATCTAGCCGAGATCCCTGACAAGGCGGCAGAGGTTGTGGGCGAGCTTGAAAGGAGCGGATTCCGCGTGTTAGCCGTCGCGGCTGGTCCGGAGAAGGCCATGCGCTTGGCCGGCTTCATCGCGCTCAGCGATCCTCCCCGAAACGATTCTGCGAGCCTTGTTGCGGAGCTGCGGACGTTGGGTGTACGCACCATTATGGTGACAGGCGATGCCCCAGCGACGGCGGCTATCGTTGCCCACGCAGTGGGTTTGGACGGAGGTGTGTGCCCGGTCGGCGCGAATCTCGATGGTGTCCACCTGGAGAGCTTTTCGGTCTTTGCCGGCGTTCTTCCCGAGGACAAGTATCGGCTGGTTCAGGAATTTCAGAAAAGTGGTCATACAGTCGGAATGTGCGGCGATGGTGCCAATGACGCTCCGGCGCTCCGCCAGGCGCAAATGGGGATTGCCGTGTCGACAGCTACCGATGTTGCCAAGTCCGCCGCGGGCATCGTCCTGACCGGAGCGGGACTGGGCGGAATCGTGGCATCGGTGAAGGAAGGGCGAATCATCTTCCAGCGCATCTTGACCTATGTCCTGAAGTCTGTGACTCACAAATTCTTGGGGGCGCTGTTCTTGTTGGCCGGAATTGTCATCACCGGACACGCTGTCTTGACGCCACTGTTGCTGGTGATTGCCATGATTACTGGTGACTTTCTCTCCATGCTGGCGACGACGGACAACGTACGCGCATCGCCTGAGCCTAATGTCTGGCATGTCGGCAGTATTACCGCCGCTGGTATCTTTTGCGGCTTCTTCGACTTGGTCTTTTGTACCAGCGTTCTGGCAGTTGGTAAGTATTCCCTGGGCTTTGACGTTGAAACGCTACGGACACTATCTATTGTGACGTTGGTCTTTAGTGGACAGGCCATCCTCTACGTTGTCCGAGAG
>CAZTTW010000667.1:0-2702 GCA_964616265.1 uncultured Myxococcales bacterium
TCCACACCGAGTCGACGTCCCACCCGTCGTGAACCCGCAGCTCGAGCAATTCGCGAGTGTGGATGTCTGCCCCTATCTAACCGGGCGGCGTGGCCTCGCGGGAGGTGTTCATGCCCCAGCAGGCGATGGTGCCGTTAGTCCTGACCGCGCACGCGAAGTGTTGGCCAGCGCCGACGGACACGAAGTTGTTCCCGACGGGCGGCGTTGCCTGGGAAGCGCTGTTGTCACCCCAGCACGCGAGTGTTCCATCGGACCTCACCGCGCACGCGAAGCCGTCCGACGTGGAGATGGACACGAAGGTCCCGGACGGCGGCGTCGACTCACCATGGTTGTTGTTGCCCCAGCACGCTAGGGTGCCGTCGGTCCGGATCGCGCAAGGCGCGGCGAAACCGGTGCTGACGTCCAAGAACGTGCCTGACGGAGGCTGCGGGACCACGCCGCCGCCCCAGCACGCGAGCGTTCCGTCGGCCTTGATCCCGCACATGAAGCCCGAGCTGCCCGTGCTCACCGCGACGAAGCTGCCGGTCGGGTCGTCGCCCATGTTGGCGCCCCAACAGACCACGCTGCTGTCGGTCGCCTTGATCGCGCAGGCGTGACTGTAGCCCGAGCTGACGGCCACGTACGTCCCGTCCTGCGGCGTGGGCCTGGCGCCCATCACAAAGGGCCCCTGCTCCGGTTTGAAAGTATCGCAGGTGACGGCGCCGTCGGTCGTGATGCCGCACGTGAAGCCATCGCCCTTGCTGATGGACTTGAAGGTGCCCGGAAGAGGCGAGGTGACCTCGTGGTAGGTGTTGTCGCCCCAACAGGTGACGGTGCCGTTCGACCTCAATGCGCACGCGGTCTCGAGCCCCGCGGACACCGAGACGAAGGGACCGGCCGCGGGCGTGGCACCGGTTCCGCTCGTTGCGCCCCCCGTGGCGCTGGTCTCGGCGGCGACTGCGGTTCCACCGGCGCCGCTTGCGACAGGGGTTCCGCCGGTGCCGTCGTAGTCGCCCCCTTCGGGAAGCCCGTCGTTCCTGCAGCCCGGCAAGAAGGCGAACGCGAGCGACAATACAGAAGCGACGACGGCGACGGCGTGATTCATGCCGCCATCATGACCCAAGATCGGCAAACCTGCGACGGTGCAAGCCGGCCTTGAAGTGACCGCGCTCTCGCTCGTTCCTCAGTAAACGATGCCAGCCGGGATGGTGCGGTCGCACGCTGGTCGCCAACCTACGCCGCGCCGCCCTCTACCGGGACAACTGCGCCGCATCTCTGGCTTCCAAGCAGCTGGAAATACTCATGTTCCTGGCAGAGATCACTTCCCTCTCAGAAAACGCTGGCCCATTCTACCCCTGCCCCATCTTCGTCCTCCTGGACCGCGGACGCACAAAGTAGCAAACACGCGCCGACGGAGTTTTGGCGATCGACAGGGTTGGCCCACCAGGAAAACCCTACTTCAAATCGCGTAGGCCCTCAGCGCCTGCTTGAGCGGAATCCACCCAAGGTGAATAATGGCCCCAGGCGGGATCGCGGCTAATCATTGTGGCCTTCGCCAACAATCAACTGAACATTTGCCGGGTTCGTTCATGACAACAAGACCTTCACTTTTGATCTGCGCCATCGCATGTGGCTTGGCGTTCGGCTGTGGAGGCGGCGACGGAAACAGGACCGGCAGCAACCCGACCGACGCCGGCGCAAAGGACGTTGGCGGCGGCGCCGCGTCCGATGCCGCCCGAGACCAGACCAGCGCGACCGATGGCGGCCCAACCTTCTCAAACGCTTGCTCGGACTTCGTGCCCTGTGCAGGCGACCTGGTCGGCACCTGGCTGCTCATCTCCGAATGCTTTTCGTTGTCGTCGCAGTCCGGTAGCTGTGGGACCAGCATCGTCGCAGCAGACATCACCGGATACTGGGCTAGGTTCGTCTTCAACGCTGACAAGACGTTCAGCTTCTCCTTGACCGGCAAGACCGACGTCACCACACGGTATGCACCGGACTGTCTGGTCAGCGCATCCACGCCTGCACAAGCATGTGCGACCTTGCAGTCGACGATGTCACAGTACTTCCAAGGGGCCGCAGACGCCGGTCCGACTTCATTCACCGTGGACAAGTTTGCATGCTCGATGCAATCAGATGCATGTCTTTGCGAGGAAGTTGTGGACCGTGCGGAGTTCACAGAAACCGGAACGTACACCACCGCAGGGAGCCAACTTTTCCTGAACGTCGCCACGCCCGACGGAGGTCCGAGCAATACCGGGTCTGATCCGACCGACTATTGCGTGTCTGGAAATACCCTCACCATCCCAACGACTTCGCACGATGGCTTCATGACGTTCAGCCGCTAGCGATTCGACCTGCTCAGCTGTCCGCATTCCCTCTCCGAGGTTACTTCTTCCCCGCTCTAAATCAGTGGAAACAAGCTTGAGGAAGCGCGGGCTAGCGATCTCGTCGACTCGGACTGGTCTTCGTCCAAGCGCTTGATTCTATTCGCCTTGACCATCTGGGGTGCTCGCGCCCACCGCGATCGGAATCCCGCGCATTTGCCGGATCATCTCCACAATATCACCGCCGTCTCCGAATACGCTGGCGGGTTACTTGCCGACCGCCGAGAAACGCCGGTTGCTTTTCCACGTCTGCGCCTCGTTGCCGGCGTAGCACATGCGGCTGACCTGGCTGACCCCATTGTGCGCCACGCCTCTCGATTCCTTTGAGCTGTTGCA
>CAZTTW010000667.1:2712-3359 GCA_964616265.1 uncultured Myxococcales bacterium
TTCCTGTCGAGTCTTGTGCACCGACGTCGGTGTGGCTACTGACAGAAGAGCGGCTACCGCGAAAGCAATGGTGGAAGTCATCACATTTCACCTCCAGTTGCGATTGGGTTGGATCACACGATACAACCAGTTTGCGCCGAGTTTTCATCCTGGCAACGTTAAGAATGACGATTGTCACGTTAAAAAATGCAGCCTCTTCCTGAAATATCGCAGGCAACCAGGGTCGCTCCACACCAGGGGGCGAAATAGTGCGGGCTAAAATTAGAGCACCGAAAGATCGAATCGTTTCGAGGGCAAGTCACTTGCAGTGGCGTGGCAGACGTCGGAATGCTCGGCCCAGCCTGCCTCGAGCTGTCGTGGGTGGCGGACATGGGCCACGAACAGACGCTCGTGCTTCCGGAAGCTCACGGTCTGCCGGACGCTTCGGGTAGGAACAGAGGAAGCGAAGGACAGGTGACGGTGGTCTTGCTCCCGAGATCGGCTTGAATGACAAGGACCAAAGTTCCCGAGACAGCGCAGGGCGGCCGCTGTTGTATGCGGATTCCGGAGTGGAGAACGTCAATGGCGAGGTTAACGCCACTTTGTTCAGCGCATGTCTCGATCGCATTCTGGCGCAAGTCGAGGTCGGCTTCTCCAACTCCATCGTG
>CAZTTW010000668.1:0-3357 GCA_964616265.1 uncultured Myxococcales bacterium
AAGATCTCGTGCACGTCGGGGTGGGCCTTTTCGACCTCGTCGAGCAGCACGACGCTGTACGGACGCCTGCGCACGGCCTCGGTCAACACGCCGCCTTCACCGTAGCCCACGTAGCCGGGAGGCGAGCCCTTGAGCGTAGAAACGGTGTGCGCCTCTTGGAATTCGCTCATGTTGATGGTGATGATGTTCTGCTCGCCGCCATAGAGCGCTTCGGCGAGCGCCAGCGCGGTCTCCGTTTTGCCGACGCCGGACGGGCCCGCCAGCATGAAAACGCCGATGGGCTTGTTGGGGTTCTCGATGCCGGCGCGCGAGGTCTGGATGCGCTTGGCGATCATTTCGAGCGCGTGGCGCTGACCGATGATGCGTTGGTCGAGCGTATCCGCCAGCCGCAGCACGGTGTCGATTTCGTTCTTCAGCATGCGGCCCACCGGAATTCCGGTCCAGTCGCCAACGACCGAGGCGACGGCCTGACCATCGACGGTCGGAAGGATGAGCGGGTGGTCGCCCTGCAGATTTTCGAGGGCTTTCTGGGTTTCTTGCAACTCGGCCAGTACGGCTGGGCGGTCGATAGTCGGGGCCGGCGCAGGAGCTGCTTTCGTTTCGCCCTTGGCCGCCTCGGCCTTGCTTTCCAGCTTGCTGTCCGTGCCTTCCACTTTTTGCGAGGCCGAGCGGAGCTTGGCGCGCAAGTCGAGGATCTTGTCCACCAGAGCCTTTTCCTTGTTCCAGCGGGCTTCCAGCCCGACCAGGCGCTCTTTCTCGGTGGTCAGTTTCTCGACCGCCTCTTTCTCCCGCTTGTCGGCGCCGACCACGCCCACCGCATCTTCGCGCTTGATGATCTCGATCTCGGTTTCGAGCGCCTGGATGTGGCGACGGCAATCGTCGACCTCGGCCGGCACGGCATGCTGGCTGATGGCAACGCGCGCGCAAGCCGTGTCGAGCAGACTCACGGCCTTGTCGGGAAGCTGGCGCGCCGGAATGTAGCGGTGCGAGAGCTTGACCGCCGATTCGAGGGCGTCGTCGAGGATTTGGATGCGGTGGTGCTTCTCCAGCGTCGAAGCAATTCCACGCATCATGAGCAGCGCCTTGGCTTCGCTGGGCTCGCCCACTTGGACGACCTGGAAGCGGCGGGTGAGGGCAGGATCTTTCTCGATGTGCTTCTTGTATTCGGCCCACGTCGTCGCCGCGATGGTGCGCAGCTTGCCGCGCGCGAGCGCCGGCTTGAGCAAGTTGGCGGCATCGCCCGTCCCGGCCGCTCCACCCGCGCCGATGAGCGTGTGCGCCTCATCGATGAAGAGAATGATGGGCTTGGGCGACGACTGAACCTCTTCGATGACCTGGCGCAATCGATTTTCGAACTCGCCCTTCATGCTGGCGCCCGCCTGCAGAAGGCCGATGTCGAGCGAGCGCAGGCTGACATCCTTGAGCGACGGCGGAACGTCGCCGGCTGCGATCCTTTGCGCGAAGCCTTCGACGACCGCGGTCTTGCCGACGCCCGCCTCGCCCGTGAGGATGGGATTGTTCTGCTTGCGGCGCATGAGGATGTCGACGATTTGCCTAATTTCCTCGTCGCGCCCGACGATGGGATCCATCTCGCCGCTCTTGGCGCGTTCGGTGAGGTCGACCGAGTATTTCTTGAGGGCTTCCTGCTTGCCCATCGCCGCCGGTGCAATAGCACCGCTGGCTTCGCCGGGTTCGGCGCCGCCACCGGCCTGAAAGCCGTCATTCGCTTGCATGGCGTTCTCGGGCGATGCCGCGACGATTTGGGCGAAGCGCTCGGTCAGCTGCTCGATCTTGATCTTGTCGAACTCGGACGACATCGAGATCAAGGTGTTGCGCAGGCCGGGCGTCTTCAAAATTCCGACCACCAGGTGGCCGGTTCGCACCTGCGATTCGCCGAAGAGCAAGGTGCCGTAGACCCAGCCGCGCTCGACTGCCTCGGAAATATGCGACGACAAGTCGGAGATCGAGGTTGCACCGCGCGGCAGTCGATCGAGCGCGGCGGTCATATCACGCGCCAGGCGCGAGGGCTCGATCTGGAACTCGCGGACGATGCGATGGAGATCCGAATCCGGAAGCTGCAACAGTTGGTTGAACCAGTGAACCAGCTCGACGTACGGATTGCCGCGCAACTTGCAGAAAACGGTGGCGCTCTCGATGGCTTTGTAGCCGAGGCTGTTCAGCTTGCCGAACAGGGAAACGCGTGAGATCTCGGACATCGTTTTTCTTCTTCCTGTGGCCGCGCGGCCACTCTAAGTGACGGTTGTTCGGTCGAAGTTCGAGGACGGATTGTACAGGAGTGCTAGGCGGTGGAAGCTGAATTCTCCGCGCCGTCTTGGTTACCTTGGTTGGGATTGAAGATCAGATCCTCGCGGCCTTCGCCTTCCGGGCAGCGTCCTAGCCACGCCGTCCAACCCAGCCGAGTCACTCGGTCGAGGCGGAAGGGTTGGCTGACCCGCTTGTCGAGGAAGAGGCGCAGATCCCAATTGAGCGAGTCGCCGACGTAGTTGCGAACCAGCGCTTGCAGGCGCTTGAGGCGCGGGCTCCCCGGCAGCATGCTGTGGAATTCGTCTTCCTTGAGCGGGCCGAAGACCAAGCGAAATTTGGTCTGGCGCTGCCAGGCGTGTGCGCCAAGGATGGTGCTCACGCCGAGGGCGCCGGCAAAGGCCGTACGGGTGGTGCGCCAGCGCTCCGAATCCTGGAGGGGCGTCCATTCGCCCGCAAACTCCTCCAGATCGGTCGGCAGACGCATGTAATCGGCCACCATGGCCTTGAGCCCTTCGGCATTTCGCGTTTGTCCGGCCAGGCGGCCCGCGTAGTACAGCTTGGCGTTGTCTGGAAAGGCGTCGCCGTTGCGCATGGCGGGCGAGCCGATGCCCAGGAGTGAGCCGACGTAGGCGACGAAGCGGTCGCTTTCCGGACGGTCGTGGCAGACGGTCGGTTGGGCGTTGGCCCACGCTCGATAGAAGAGCGCCAGAATGCGGTGGTGGAAGATGTCGAGGAACCGGATCAGGGTCGGATCGTTGGAATTGCGCAGGCGATCCCGGGCGTGCTCGGTCAGGTGAATGGGCAACGGGCCGTTGGGTCCAAAGGCGCCCAGAAAGTGAACGCCGATGCGGGGCGGAAAGCCTTCCTTGCCTGGCTCGGCGTAGGCCAGGGTGGACGGCGCAAAAGCCAGCGAGGCTTCTTGGCCGAGACGAATCGGTTCATCGCTCGGGCGCGTCGCCTGCCCGAGGCGCATGCGATCGGGAAAGGTGCACTCGATGGCTCGCAAGAGCGCGAAGAAATCGTATCTGTACGGCGCTTTCTCGACGGCACGGAAGAGCTCGTCGAACCGCTGCTGGTTCGTCGCCCGCGCGT
>CAZTTW010000669.1:0-3354 GCA_964616265.1 uncultured Myxococcales bacterium
TTGTAAGGAACGCCGGTCGTGGCCTCCAAGCGTTGCTGCGTGCCGTTCGCCTGATCGCCGCGTGCAAAGTAGCCAAGCTCTAATTCCTGGCGCAGCCCGAACGCATCAGCGTGCAGACGAGCGGAGCCACGCGCCCCGATGGTCAACTCGTGCACATTGAGATCCAGGGTGTCGCCGCGCTGGCCATGGATCGATTGCAGCGGCTCTTGCACGTCGAGCAGGAAGCCCGTGAAGTTCTCGATCAGGCGCATGTCGCGCTTGATCAGGAAGATCTGCTGTGACAGCACGGTGTCGCCAGGATGGGATTCGATGTCGGCGGACAGCGAGTAGCGGGAAGCATCGCCCCCCTGCGGAGCTGCTTCGTGCGCGAAGGTCGACAGGTCGTAGCTGTCGTAAAAACCAATCTTGCCCGACGTGTAGTCCTCTTCCCGGATCACACCGGCGGTGTGAAAATGCGTGGTGTACGCTTGCGTGCCGAGGCGAAACGATCCCGTATCACCGAATCGCCCTTCGTACTGTCCCATCGCCGAGCCGCGCTGGGCATCGCGGTTCTGGCCGAAGCCAGCCGTCTTGTAGATCTCGCCGCCGGCAAAGGTGTGCGTGCTCTCGCCCGGCGGTCCCCACAGTGCGAGGAACCGCTGGGCGCCAAAGCTCCCGGCGGTATAGCGTGCGCTAAGACCACGCTCGGCCAGCCCAAGCTCGTAGTCGGCACTACCTGCCACCGCGTAGTTGCCTTGGCGTGGATCGAACGGTCCTTCGAGCACGCGCAGCGACTCGACCAATTCGGGGATGATGAAGTGAGTGTCGGCGTAACCATTGCCGTGCAGGTTCCCGCTCTCGTTGATGGGAACGCCCCCGACCGAGAACTCGATATCTTGGCCCTCGCGCGCATCGAATCCGCGCATGAAGACCTGCTCGGCGTGGCCTTCCCCGCCTTCATTGGTCAGCAAGATCCCAGGCGCGAGCTTGAGCAGCTCGGAAGCATTCGCGCGCGGCACCTCGGCAAGCTGGTCGACCCGGACCTGGAAATCGGACACTCCCCGGCTGGTCGGAGGACGGCGGCCAAGCACGGTGACGTCGAGGCCAGCTGGCGCGGCTGGCGCGGCTGGCGCGGCCGGCGCGGGCGCCGGCTGTGGCGGTGGCACTGGCGGCTCAAAATGGAAGAGAAGCTGGACTCGGCTCGCCACCGCGACCCCTCCACGGAGAGCTGGTCGAAAGCGCCAATGGCTGGCGGCCTCGAGCGCCGCGCGGTCGAGGGGTGGAGCCGCGCCATGCGCAAGCACCACCCCCGTGACATTTCCCGCGAGATCCACATCGACGTTGACAGCAACATCGCCGCGCACACCTACGACTTCTGTCGGGTACGCGGGCTGCTGCCGTTCCACGACCTGCGGCGGCTCGACCTGCGAAGAGTCGGGTGCTCCCGCATCCTGCGCATGGGCGATGGGCGTCGTTGCGACCCAAGCGCAGAGTCCGACCAGAAGGAGCCGATTGCACGGTGCTGAGAGAAAGCGAAACAGAAAATGGGCGCGGAATAGGAACACGAGATCTCCTCGACAAGCCCGAGAACGGGCAACCTAGGTTCGGGACAGTCAGCTGGCGTGCGTTCGCCAGTCAGGCTCACGCTGCGCGTGGCCGATCTCCGCGCGGGAAACCGACGCTCGACGCGAGCGGATCCTGTTTGACATCAATGCCGGCGCAAATGGCGCAAAGCTGGCGCTACTGTCTGCGTCCGGCGACAGATCGATCTGATTAGACCGAAGGCGGAGAAGTCTTGGGCGCGCTGGCCAGGACGAATGCGCGTCCTGGTCGCCGAGTCGGTTCGCTGGCTGGCCGCACGACAACCGGCGGCAGCTCGAAGCGCGTGGCTAGCCTAACCAGCCGTGCCCGCGCGCTCGCTCGAAAGGTCAGCCCAAGAGAGCAGTGATCGTGCGACGTGGTCTCGGCACTGTCGGCCTCTCCTATCGCCGCATTGGCCGCACGGTCGCGCACAGGAGATGCCACGCTCGGGACGACCCCGACATCGATCGCCTCGCCATGCTCGGCGCATTGCACGTGCCGAACACTGGCCTCGTGCCATGCAGCCGAGAACTGCGCGGCGCCAACGGCAGCGATCAGCGCCAGCGTGAACAAGCGGAGCGCCACTGTTCCCCTGCGGGGGATGCTCCATCTGTCTTTGTTCATCTGCGCGGGCACTGTACGGCCAACTGTGACCCACGCGTTCACCGCGAGCAAGTCCAATGTTTCAGCCGCAGCGCGGATCCAAGCGCCGATATCACGCCGCAGTTGAAGACCGGAAGCCCAATCCAGCATTGGATGATGACAATGATGCGCAGGCACAACATAGTGATCCGGCGGTCATCACGGAGCTCGCCCGCCTGCAACTCGATACCGATTGGGAGACCATTCTACGTGCAGCAAACTGGATAGGCCTCACGACCTGCATAGAACAACGGACTGTGCAATCTGCAATCATGACCTAGTCACAGGCGCGCAATTTGCGACCGCGCGAATGGCAGCACTAATCGATCCGCATGGGCAAAATCAAGAGAACCAGCCTCTTAGGGGCGCACGGCATTATGGTTCTTCTCTTGCATCGCTTCCCCACATACGGAGAAGTCCGATGAGCAGCGCGCCAGCCGTTCTTGTAGTCGAAGACGATCGCAACTTGACCCGTGTCTATTCTACGGTGCTCGGCGCGGAGGGATATCACACCATTGAGGCCGGTACGGGCCAGTGTGCAATCGCGGAGATCAGAACACGGAACCCTGATGTGGTCTTGTTGGATCTCGGGCTTCCTGACATCGACGGCCTGAGCCTGCTCCAATCCATCCGGGCCAACAGCATCGCTCCCATTATCGTTGTATCAGGGCATGGGCGTGACTTGGATAAGGTCAAAGCGCTGGATGCAGGCGCAGATGACTATTTGACCAAACCCTTCTCCGTGCCCGAGCTGCTGGCGCGAATAAGGGCGACGTTGCGAACCCATGCTCGGGAGCAAGGTGGCGCCGCGACCACGGTTTCCTTTGGTGACTACATCCTGGACCTCGTCACCCGCCGCTTGTCGCGTGGAAAGAGCGAGGTTCATCTCACGCAAACCGAATCCAAGCTCCTGGCCACCCTGGCGCGACACCACGATCGATTGGTCACCACGAAGGATCTCCTCAAGGAGACATGGGGCACGGCCTACCAGGGAAAACAGGGCTACATTCGCGTCTATGTACATTCGCTCCGCTGCAAGCTGGAGCCAGATCCAGATAACCCGCAGTTCCTCCTCAATGAAGCAGGTCTTGGCTATCGGCTGAACACCTCGGCAGCGGTTGACGCTTTCGCAGCCTGATCGGCCGCAAGGCT
>CAZTTW010000670.1:0-3352 GCA_964616265.1 uncultured Myxococcales bacterium
GCCTTGAAGCCCGTGCGATCCGTGCGGTGCACGTACTCGATGTCGAGGTCGGGATAGCGCACGAGAAGCTGGTCGATCTTGTTACGGCAGATCTCGCAGGTTTCGTCGGTGGAATCGTCGAGCACCTGGATCTGGAAGCGATCGCGCGGGTAACGAATGGCGGACACGGCATCGAGCAAGCGTTCGACCACGTACATCTCGTTGAAGAGCGGCAACTGCACGGTTACCGCGGGCAGCTCGGCGAACTTGCCCGACTCGACCGGCTGCTTGTCCTTGTGGCGGTAGTACAGGTACACCAGCGACGAGCGATGGAATCCGTAAACCGCGAGCAGGGGCAGAATGATCAAGTAGAGCGTGGTGAGCACGCTGGAGGCATCCATGGCGTGCAACCTACCTCCGCAATTGTCATTCAATTGTCATCGTTCGTGATTCTTTGTCAGCGGGCCTTCTTCATGTGCTCGGCGCACAAGCGCAGCCGGCGGTGCGTGAGGTCGCGGCCGAGCACGGCCAGCGTTTCGAAGAGCGGCGGCGTGGCCTTGCGCGCGGACGCGGCCATGCGGATGACCATGAACAGCTCCTTGGCGTCCCAGCCGATTTTCTCGGCGTAGGCGCGGGTCACGGCTTCGAGGGCGGCGTGGGAAAAGTCGCGCTGGACGTCCAATACTTCGACCAAGCCGAGAAGGCAGTCGGCCACGTCCTTGGCGGTGCGGTTCTTGGGCACCAGATCCTTGGCGACGGCGGTGTAGTCGAGGTCACCCGAGAAGAAGAACTCGGTGAGAGGCAAAAACTCGTCCATGCGCTGCATGCGCTGGCGCACGAGTGGCACCAGTTGTTTGAGGTACTCGTCGCCCAGCCGCCACTCGCGCATCCGCTTCACCACGGTGTCGTCATCGAGCGCGCGCAAGTAGTCGGCGTTCATCGCCGACAGCTTGACGAGGTCGAACACCGGTCCGCCCAAGCTCATGCGATCGAAGGTGAACACGTCGATCATCTCGGCGAGCGTGAACTTCTCCCGGTCGCCCGCGATCGACCAGCCCATGGTGCCGAGGTAGTTGAGCAGCGCCTCGGGCAGGAAGCCGGCCGCGCGGTAGTAGTCGAGCGACACCGGATTCTTGCGCTTGGAGATTTTCGATTTGTCGGCGTTGCGCAGGAGCGGCATGTGGATCCACTCGGGTGCCTGCCAGCCGAAGACTTTGTACAGCTCGACGTGCTTTGGCGTCGACGACAGCCACTCCTCGGCGCGAATCACGTGCGTGATGCCCATCAAGTGGTCGTCGACCACGTTGGCCAGGTGGTAGGTCGGAAAGCCGTCGCTCTTGAGTAGGATCTGGTCGTCGATTTGCGTGTTGTCGAAGCGCAGCTCGCCGCGCAGCCGGTCGGCAAAAACGGTTTCGCCGGTTTTGGGCATGGCCAACCGAACCACGAACGCTTCACCGGCAGCAGCGCGACGCTCGGACTCGGCGCGGGCGACGGTGCGGCAGTGACCGTCGTAGCCGACGAACGACTTTCCCTTCGAGGCGGCCCGCATTTCTTCCAGCCGAAGGGCGGTGCAAAAGCATCGGTACGCAGCGCCCGAAGCGAGCAACTTGTCTGCTTCAGCCTTGTAGATCTCGCTCCGCTCGGACTGGCGGTACGGCCCGCACGACCCGCCGACGTCCGGCCCTTCGTCCCACGTCACGCCTACCCAGCGCAAAGCGCGCAGGATGGCCGACTCGGAATCCGCCGTCGAGCGCGCCCGGTCGGTATCTTCGATGCGCAAGATGAACTGGCCGCCGTGTTTCTTGGCGAAGACGTAGTTGAAAAGCGCGATGTAGGCGGTCCCCACGTGGGGATCGCCGGTAGGCGATGGAGCAATGCGAACACGAACCGACATGATGCTGTCATAAGTCCGCAGTTGACCTTCGCCAGTCAAGCGAATTTCCGACGAAGCTGAGCTGAATACCTTCGCAGCCAAGCACTGATCTGGGAATAATCGACGCGGAGAAGGCTTTCACCATGCTCAAGCTGTTCCTTGCATGCTTCCTGGCAATCGCAACCATCTGGACCTCATGCTCATCGTCCGACGCCGGCCAACCTGGCGCCGGCGGCAACACGTCGACGGGCGGCGCGACCACCAGCCCCGCAGGTGGAAGCGTGGGAACCGGCGGCAGCACCTCTGCATCGGGCGGAATCATCGGTTCGGGCGGCAGCGGTGCGGGCGGGAAAGGCTCGGGCGGCGCGACGGGAACCGGAGGCAGCACGAGCGATAGTGGTGGAACGGTTTCCGCGGGCGGCATAGCGGGCGCCGGAGCTGGCGGAAGCGGGAGTGGCGGTGCAAGTGCGGTGGGCGGCGTGACCACAAAAGGTGGCAGCATCGGTAGCGGCGGTGCTTCCGGCTCGGGCGGCGTCAGCACGGGCGGCAGCAGCAGCGCCGGCGGGAGCAGCACGACTTCCGTCGGGGCGTCGGGTTACGCGGCCGCAGGTCCTAGCGGACAAGCCAAACCGACCGGCAGCGGCACCACCGTCACCGTGTTGCCGTGGGCCGCATTCAAGAGCGCGCTCTCGTTTACCTTCGACGACGCGAACCAAACGCAAATCGACAACTATCCGGCCCTGCAAAAGCAGAACGACAAGGGCAACAGCGTCCGATACACGTTCTTCTTGATCACCGGCAAGACCACCGAAATGGCCAGCAGCGTTTGGCCACAAGCACATAAGGACGGCCACGAGCTTGCCAATCACACCAAGAGCCACCTGCAAACTGGCGACGCGACCACGCTCGGTGCCGACGCCGACGCCGCAGAGACGTTCCTCAAAAGCACCTTCGGCGTCACTGCCTACTCGCTAGCAGCGCCGTACGGAACCGCAACCTACGAAACCGTCGCTGTCGGGAGATTCCTCACGAATCGCGGCGTGGGCGACGGCGGTATCGCCATGACCGACAATCCGGACAATGCGACGACGCCGGCTTCATCGCTGAAGTTCAACCTGCCCTGCTACCTTCCGGCCACCGGCGCGTCGGCCTCAGCCATGGAAGCCAACCTCAGCGCGACGGCGAGCGCGGGCAAGTGGAAAACCATGCTGGTGCACGGGTTCTCGGGCGGCAGCGACGGTGCTTACCAGCCCGTGGACATTGGAGAATTCACCGCCACCGTCGCCTGGGCGAAAGCCCAGGGCACCATCTGGCTCGATACCGTCGAAAACGTATCCGCGTATTGGATCGCCGGCTTCAAGTTCGGAAAGCTCACGCCGACGTCGTCGGGAAGCGAAAAGACTTGGACGTGGAATACATCCGATTTCTCCGACCATTTCCCGCCAGGCAAATACCTGCGCGTGAAGACCGACGGCGGTACGCTCAAGCAAGGTAATACGA
>CAZTTW010000671.1:0-3350 GCA_964616265.1 uncultured Myxococcales bacterium
TCAAACTGCAAAGCCGACGTCGGCAGCGTCCCCATGTCCGTGCGCTTTTCGAACCGCACTGGCCCGCCGCTGCGCGATCCACCGTGGACGGCTACGGCGTGCATCAGCCAAAACTTCAGCTCCCCTCCTGTGATCGCTGCCTCCACATCAGCGATGAAGAGCGACTGACCTTCGCCGACGAGTGTCGCTGCGGGTTCGGCCAGCGCGCCGAGCGGCATTTGGCAGCTGCCCCGAATGGTAAGCAGGCTTTGCACTTTGCCGACGCTATTCTGCAAGATCACCGCGCGAAAGCGGCCGGCTCCGCCTTCTCCGACGCCGCAGAATCTGAGCTCGGCCAAATTCGCGGTTCGCGCACCCGCGAAGGCCGCGTCGGCCAAAGCCCGCGGGAGATCGAGCCGAGCCGGCAAGGCCCCTCGGATTGCCTCGTCAAGCAACGCCGACGCGACGTGAACCTGTGCAGGCTCGGTGACCGCCGCCGCGACAGACGATGAGAAGTGCGCGACCAACGCCAGACCAAGCAGAGCGGAGCCGAACCGAGCGCATCCTTTGCCTTGAGCCATCGGAGGCACCCTAACCCAATCAGACGCTCCAGTCACAAGGCTGAAGAAACCGGCAAGCCCGCGCCTACCACTCCTCGCCGGCCTTGGCCTCGACCATTTCGTGCACGAAGCGCCGCTGAATGGTGCTGTCTACTCGACTGACAGAGAAGATGATGCGAGCCGCGCGGCCAACGCGCACGGAGGCGGCGTCTCCGCGGAGCTCGACGCCCGCCAAGTCCAGCTCGCCGCCGTCTACCTGCAGGGCTGTTGCTCCCGAAAGATCGCACGCGGTCATTTCCACGCGTGAATCCGCCACGTCGACCGCCACCTCCGTCGAGAACACCACCGTGTTTTCCAGCACCACCTGCGAGTTGCGAATGTGGATTTGCCGGGCGCGAACGTCCTTAAGCGTGGCCACGCATCCGTCGAGCGTGATCTCGGAATAGTCGCCGGAGATTTCCACGCCCCGCTGGCCTTCACAACGGATGGGCCGGTCCGGAAGAACCGGCGCCACACGCACCCGCTGCCACGGTCGGGACGGCGCCGTCGCCAAGCCTTGCAGAAGGAAATCGACGACCGCTGCTGGCTGCTGAGCCATGGGATCGTGGCCGGCGCCATCGAGCACCCGAAGCTGAGCGTACGGCAGCCGCGCCTTGAGCAGCTTTCCTGCGCGCAGCGACGCGACGGCATCGTTGCGGCCCCACAAAATGAACGTGGGCGCCTGAACCTTGGCGATGACCGGCCCGAAATCCTCGAGAATCGTGGCCAGCGCGGCGATGCGCGTGGGCGTTTTCAGCACCCTCGCCCGCACCAAATCGATGCGCAGGAGCAGCGACGGATCGGGCGACGTGGACAGCCACGGCAGCAACGGATCGAGCGCTTGCGAGGAACTCTCCATGGCATCGGCGGCAACGGCTTTGCCGGTCTCTGCAAAGACGCCGAGCAGGTTGTCGAGCCCTGCGGCGATCGCGAAGCTGACGTACGCTTTGCGATGGAGCACGCCTGCCACATCGATGAGAAACAGGCGGTCGACTTCGGCCGGGAAACGAGCGGCGTAGGTTAGCGAAACGGCACCCCCCATCGAATGACCGACGAGATTGATCCTGCCGACAGATCGCTGCGCGACCAACGCGTGCACAAAGTCGGCGTAGGCCTCGGGCGAATACAGGTCATGCCCACGCGTCGATCGTCCGAAGCCCGGCAGGTCGAAGGTCAGGACGTGGTAGTGCGCGGCCAGCGCCGGCACGATGGGATCGAAGTCGGTGGAGCCATTTTCGCCCAAGCCATGCACCAGCACGACGGTCGGGGCCTCACGCCGGCCTGCCTCCATCACGTACGGCTGGCCGGTGAAACCGGGTGCATCGACCATCTCGCTGCGGTAGCCGGGTAGCTGCTGAATGGCCCTGGAATCTTCGAGCACCACCCGTGGCGCCGCCGGTTGCTCGACCCTACCGCTGGATGCGGCGCAAGCCCCTGCCCCGGCCACCAGCAGGGCCGCCCATGCGGCGAGGCATCTCATGCGGGCGACAATACGCTGCTACCAGCCCATGCCGATCTGCAAAGCGATCTCGGTCGGATAATAGCTTTCGCCCGTCTGCGACGAGTTGGAAAGGCCGAGGATGTATTGGCTCACCCGCAGCTCGCTGTAGATGCGCGCGCGAGAATCGCGGGTAAACGTGATGCCAGCCTGGCCATAGACGGTGCACGTAGCGCCCGAGCTGTTGTCGCTTCCGTTGGGACCATCGGCGATCCAAATGCGCGGCGAAACGCCGGCCCCCAAGTAAGGTGCCACCGAGGCGGTCGACAAATAGAAGCTGCCGCCCAGCTCGGCGAACACGCCGCCCATTTGAATGTTCTTCGAGTCATTGGCCGCGCTCGACGGGATGGCGGCGCCGATGCCGAACTCGACGAAGGAATCGCGACTGCCGAGACGACCGTCGAATTGCAACGACATGAGCGGCGCAAAGCTCCTGCCGCTAGCCACCGGAAAGACGAGGCCCGTCTTGATGCCGAGTGCTTTCGGGTACTGCGACTGGACCGGCACCGAGCCTTCCGCCGCCCAGGGCTCGCCTGCCGGCGGTGAAGCCGGCGCCCCGTAGGATGCGCTGGCGATGGGTTGCCGCCACGCCAACGCGTGCGCTAGGCGGGCGGCCGCTGCCTCGATGTCGTCGAGGCTGGAGGCGGCCGTCTCGGCCCGGAACAGCTCGGCGCCATCTTTGGTGTAGCGCGCGCCGGCCACCGTGACCCGCGCGCCAAGCTGCAAGGCGCGCAATTGAACGTATTCCGTGGCGCCCAGCTGCGTCGCGGTGGCAGGCGCCGACTTCGTGCGTGCGAAGATCGGCTTCGTCTCCATGGGCTGAGCAACTTGCGTGCGAAGCTCGCGCGCAAAGGCGTTAGTGAAAAGAAGACCGATCACGTCGCATTGGCCTTCGGTCAAATTGACGCCTTCGACAGGCATGACGGCCACGGTGGCCGCCCGGGCTTGGGAGGCCAAGAGCAAGGAGAGTACGGAAAGAAACGTCCATCGGTATTTCATGTGCTACCACCCCACGCCCATTTGAAAGGCGATCGTTAACGGATAATAGGTGCCACTCGTTTGGTCGCTGTAGCCGTAGCTGTAGCTGCTCGGGATCGCATCCACGACTCCCAAGCAATATTGCGAGAGTCGAACCTCGCTGTAGAACCGGGCCCGAGAATCCCTGGTGAACGTCACGCCTAGCTGGCCATACGCCGCCAGTGTGGCGGATTCCTTATTAGAGGCGTATTGGCTCGACGACATCCAAAGCGTCGGCGCGATGCCACCGCCGGCAT
>CAZTTW010000672.1:0-815 GCA_964616265.1 uncultured Myxococcales bacterium
TTCACGAAACCGTCGTTCGCGCGGCGACGTTCGACGATCTCCAGATCGGGAAACGTCGCGATCTCGGCAATCTGCCTCCGCCGCTCAGCGGAAAGCAGATCCAAATCGTCCAGGCTGGCGGCCCAGCGCGCGTGCACGTGCGCAAACACCTTGCGAGCCGCGCGCTCGCCAACGCCCAGCCCGCCCAGCGTCTGCCGCATGGCGGGCCAATCGAGGTTGCGCAGGAGCAGCGGTTGCACGTCTAGCGCGGATTCTGATCCCGCGAGTGCAGCAGATCCAGCGGCGGCGCTTCACTTTCGACCACATAACCGAATTCGCGCTTGAACTCTTCGGCGGATCGCTTGGGATTGCAGACCGAGCCGAACAGCGCCAAGACCGCCGGCTCTTCGAAATCGTCGCGGCGCAGACGAATCATGTAGCGACGGGCGATAGCGTAGCGGGTCGATTTGATATCGACCATGCGCACACGCGCGCGGCCCGTCTGCGGATCCAGAAGCTGCGCGAAGGGAATGGGCACGAAATTTCCGGCTTCCAGCGACACCATGGCCGCGTTGCCGCCCGAGAACAAAAACTTCGCCGCGCAATAGCCGAGGTCGCGCGTGTATTCCATATCGTAGGGCACGGGATCGGCGCAGCGAAGTTCGTAACCGATGTCTTTCGACACGAGGGTGATCTTCGGAACGCCAAGGTCGCGCAAGCGCGCGTTCACGGCCTTCTTCAGGCCGTCGCCTAGGTTCAGCTCCGAGACGCGGATGTGGCCGTGCTCGTCGCGCTCGATGTTGCCCAAGCGCTTGATGTCCTCGTCGGGCAGCGCC
>CAZTTW010000672.1:825-3337 GCA_964616265.1 uncultured Myxococcales bacterium
GGGTTTGCGGGTGGCGTAGGAAATGGCCTTTTCCGCCTCGGCCAAGCCTTCGGCCAAAACCGCAACGCCATAGCGCCGCCCTTCGGCCAAACGCTTGATGATGGCGCCGGCAAGTATGTCGACCAAAATGCGCAAGGTCGGCTTGTGGCGCGGAAACTCCTCGGGAATGACGGTCAGCGTGGCGCCCGCCGCCTTGCCGATCCCGAGCGCCAGGTGCCCGGCCTTGCGGCCGATGGCCACGACGAAGTACCAGCGCGACGTCGTCTTGGCGTCGACCATCAGGTTCTTTACGAGATCGCAGCCGAGGCTGCGGGCCGTGTTGTAGCCGAACGAATCCACCGACGGATCCAGGTCCAAGTCATTATCGATGGTCTTGGGCACGTGGACGACGCGTAGCTTGCCCGCCGCCTTCTCGGAAACCTTCATCGCCGAAAATGCGGTCTCGTCGCCGCCGATGGTGATGAGCTGGGTGACGCCAAGGCGATGCAGCGACTCGACCACCATGACCAGATCTTCGTCCTTGGCCGTCGGGTTGGCCCGCGAGCTGCCCAAAACCGAACCGCCGCTGAAGTGAATGCGGCTGACGTCACCGAGCTGCAGCGGCCGGATGTCTTCCAGCCGGCCCTTCATCAGGCGGTCGAAGCCGTCGCGGATTCCCAGAACTTCCACGCCCTGCAGAAGCGCGCGAATCGTCGCCGCGCTGATGACGCTGTTGATGCCGGGCGCGGGGCCACCGCCGACCAGAATGCCGAGTTTCTCTTTGGGCACTGCTACTTCTCCTTCGCCGTGTTTCGGTCGCGGCGGGAAGTTAGCACATGCCCGCCAGAAGTTCTGGCAGTGTCACCAACCGCTGCGCATCGGTGTTTCTTTCTTGGGCGGCGGCAGCTTTTCAGGCTCGTTGGTCGGCTGGCCCATGGCGCGCAACTGGCGTTCGATCTGTTCGCGTACGCGCGGCGCACTCTCGACGGCGAGTCGGCGGCGCAAATAGCCGACAGCCGCCTCGGCGCGGGTGAGGCCAAGGCCGATGGCCGCGTCGACTCGCACCTCGACGTCATCGTTGTCGAAGAGCAAGGCCAGGGTATCGGGCGCACTTGCGCCGACCATCCACCCGAGCGCCAGCGCGGCCCGGCGCACGATCAGGCGATCCGTGGCATCCGTTGCCTTGGCATTCTTCTGGATGAGCTTGCCCAGAAAGGTCTTCACCTCGGGCGTCGGGAAAAAGCGCAGCCCGGCGGTGGCACGCGCGCGAACGAGCGCCTCGGCGTGCGTGTCGGAGGAGAGCGCCATCAGAGATTTGTCGGGGGTTTTGCCGAGCGCGCGCAGCTCGGCCGCGCTGGGCACGTCGTGATCGCCGAGATACGCCTCGAATCGCGAACGTTCGGTGGCTGCGCGGCCAGGGTCGGCGGATGGCGCGGCTGCGGGCGTGGCAGAGTGAAGGGCAGCGAGGAGAAAGGTAATGGCAAGCGTCACGGGCACGCTCCGACGCTAGCACGAACGTTTGCGACCGCCTTCAAATCGAACAGTTGAGCTATAGTCGCGGCAACCGTTCGGAGGGATTCATGCACCGCTGCAAACGCACGTTCCAATCTCTTTCTGTGATTTCGACTCTCGCGCTTTCTTCTCTCGCCTCTGCGCAAGAGATGCCTGACCCGACGGCTGCAGCGGCGGGCGAGCCAGGCGGCGCGCCGACGGAAGTCGCACCCGAGACCGGTATCGTCGCCGCACCGCCGGCTGCCAGCGACCCGAACGCCGCCAAGTACGGCGTGGCCTTCCGAGCGCGCTGGATTTCGGTGCCCAGCTGGTTCCTTGGCCTCTTCACGCAGAAGAACGTTCCCCTCTCCAGCTACAGCGTCGGACTCGAGGGCTATCGCCGCAAGCGCGACCGCGACGATCCCAATCGCACCTGGGAGCTCTCGGTCGGCATCGGCTTTCAAGACATGAGCATGCCCGACGGCTACTGGCTGGGAAAGGGCAAGGATCCCAACGTCGACACCGACCTGGTGCAGGCGAAGAATTTTGGCCTCATCACCATGGATGCGGCCTTCGTGTCCCGTCAGTACTTCAGCCGTTACTTCGGCATCCACTACGGTGCCGGCCTCGGCCTGGCGGTGGTGCGCGGAAAGATCCTGCGTACGTCGGCGACTCCAAACGGCCAGGGCGGCTACACTGTGTACAACGCCAAGGACCCCAGTTTGCCTCTGTGCGACAAAAATGCCAAATGCAACGAGATCGGCCTAGCTGGCACTGAGGGCAGGCCAGACAACGGCCCCGGCGATCCCCATCGCTTCCAGGAAACCTCCGTCCCGGGCGCCATCCCGATCATCAACTTGCTCTTCGGCGTGGACTTCCCGATTCCCGACGCCAAGGGTTTGGAGTTCCGGCTTGAAGGCGGCTTCTTCGACGCCTTCTTTATCGGCGGAGCCGCCGGCTACGTGTTCTAGCCTCTACGCCTGAACCGGCGACGGCGTCGACTGCAAGGCCGACGCCGTTTTTGCATTAGGCTACAGCGCCG
>CAZTTW010000673.1:0-3335 GCA_964616265.1 uncultured Myxococcales bacterium
TGGCGATCGCGGTGGTCGCCGTTTTCGGGATGCAGACGCGGCTCGGGCTCTGGCCAGAGCTGACCTTTCCGGATTTCACCCGCGTCTTTTCCACCGGTCGCCTCAAACGGCTTTTCCAGAAGGACATGGTCATCGATTTGGGCGTGGCTGCAGTCAAGGTGGTGACACTCGGGTGGGCGCTGTGGAGCGCCTTCGGCGCCACGTTCCTGTCGTTGCCGCGCATGCTCTTCATGACTCCGGCCATGCAGGTCGAGGCAACCTATCGACCGCTGGCGGCGGGCCTGGCCAAGATTCTGTCGGTTGTCGCGCTTCTGGCGGGCGCAGACCTTGCAATAACCCGCCTTCGCTACCTGCGGCGCATGAAGATGACCAAGGAAGATCTAAAACGGGATCACCGAGAGGAAGAGGGCGATCCGATGGTTCGTGCGCGGCGGCGACGCAAGCACCGCGAGCTGGCCAAGGGTCTGGTGAAGGTCGAAGTTCCGCGCGCCGACGCGCTGGTGGTCAACCCCACGCACATCGCGATCGCGATTCGCTATCGGCCGGGGGAAGACCAGGCTCCTCGTGTAACCGCGAAGGGAAAAGGGCAGCTGGCGGAAATCATGCGGGATCTGGCGCGCCAGCACGGCATTCCCATCGTCGAGGATATTCCGCTTGCCCGCTTGCTTTATCGTCGCGTGAAGGTTGGTCGCTGCGTACCCATGGAAACCTTCAAAGCGGTGGCGGCGATTTTGGCGTACGTCTACCGCGTGCTGGGTCGTAATCCGATGCGTGCTGCTGCTGGAGGTGCCCGATGAGTGCAAAGCCTTCCGTCGCATCTCCGGTCGCGACTGGGCCCGGCAAAGAGAAGCCCAACCGCGCCGAGGTAATCTTGGCCGTCATCGTGCTCGGGGTCGTGGCCGTGCTGGTGATGCCGCTGCCGCCGCTGGCGCTCGATGCTTTGCTCGCCATGAGCATCGGCATCTCGCTGCTCGTGCTCCTGGTATCGCTCGGCGTGAACCGGCCGCTCGACTTTTCGGTCTTCCCGTCCCTTCTGCTCATCGTCACGCTCTTTCGACTCGGGCTCAACGTCGGCACCACACGGCTCATTTTGCTCGAGGGTGGGGCGGGCACCGGCGCTGCTGGTCATATCATTCAAGCGTTCGGCCAATTCGCGGTCGGTGGCAGCCTCATTGTCGGCGCGGTCGTCTTCCTCATCCTGCTCGTCGTCAACTTCGCCGTCATCACGCGCGGTTCGGGACGCGTCGCCGAGGTCGCTGCCCGCTTTACCTTGGACGCTTTGCCCGGCAAGCAGATGTCCATCGATGCCGACTTGGCCGCGGGCATCATCGACGATCGCCAAGCACGAATTCGGCGCGCATCGTTGGAGCAAGAGATCGAGTTCTTCGGCGCCATGGACGGTGCCAGTAAGTTCGTGCGCGGAGACGCGGTCGCCGGTCTGGTCATCACCGGCATCAACATCGTCGGCGGTCTCATCGCCGGCGTCGGCCGCGACCACATGTCGCTGGGAAGCGCGGTCGAGACGTTCACCATCTTGACCATCGGCGACGGCCTCGTCAGTCAGATTCCTGCCCTGCTCGTGTCGACGGCCGCCGGTATCATCGTCACGCGCGCGAGCTCGGGTTCCAAGTTGGGCTCCGAGTTGGGGACGCAACTTTTCGGGCAAAAGCGCACGCTCAAGCATGCCTCGGTGGTCCTCGCCGGAGTTGGTCTTTTGCCGGGAATGCCGCTCGTCGTGTTCCTCGCCCTTGCCGGCTTTGCGTTCGTCATGTCTCGGCGACAGCCGCCCAAGCCCGGACCGACGGCGGCGGAGGCACAGGCGGCTGCGGCGGCGGGACCCAAACAGGAAACTCTGGGCTCACTCGTCGACCTCGACACGCTCGAGCTCGAAGTGGGGCACGGGCTGCTTTCGCTCATCGATCTCGAACGCGGTGGCGAGCTGCCCGGCCGTGTGACGGCTTTGCGCAAGCAGATCGCCGGGGAGCTGGGCCTGGTGATTCCCGCGGTTCACCTGCGCGACAATTTGCGGCTCGATGCCAACGAATATCGCATCAAGCTTCGCGGCCTGGATCTGGCGCCCGGCGTTGCCTTCGTCGACCGCTTGATGGCTCTCGATCCGTCGGGCACGCAGCCGCGTCTGGACGGTGTGGATGCCTTGCACGCCAAGGAGCCAGCTTTCGGTTTGCCTGCGTTGTGGATTCCCGCAACGGAACGGTCGCGCGCCGAGCGCGCCGGCTTGACGGTTGTCGATCCGGCGTCGGTCATCACCACGCACTTGTGCGAGGTCCTGCGGCGCAATGCCTACGAGCTCGTGGGCCGCCAGGAAATTCAAGAGTTGCTCGCTCACGTCGGCAAAGAGGCTCCGAAGGTCGTCGAAGATGTGGTCCCGGGAACGATTTCCTTGGGTGAGCTCGTGCGGGTGGTGCGCATGGTGCTGAAAGAAGGGCTTTCCATTCGCGATTTCCGCAGTGTCTTGGAAGCGGTCGGCGACGCAGCTCCGCGCAGCAAGGACACGGGCTTCTTGGTAGAGCAAGTTCGTCGTCGGCTGGCGCGACAGATCACCTCGCGCGTGGCGGATGCCAAGGGCGTGGTTCATGCGCTGACGCTCGACCGAACTACCGAAGATCTCTTGCGCAAGTCGCTCGGCCAAAGCGAAGGCGAGGCGACGCTTGCGCCGGACGTGGCCACCGCGAAGAAGTTCGTGGCCAACTTGGAAGCGCACGCGGCGAACTTCGCCGCCATTGGTCGGCCGACGACGCTGGTCGTGTCCCCCGATCTGCGCCGTCCGATTTACGACTTCGCTTCGCGCTTCATTCCCGATTTGTGGGTGGTGACGGCACGCGAGCTGGTGTCGGGCACGCAAGTCGAGCCCGCCGGTACCATCGACCTCAACCCGCCGTCTTGGACCAAGGCAGCTTGATGCTGCGTGTGCGACTGGAGAAATAGAACATGAACGCCATCGTCAAAACTTTCCGCGGACGAGATCCGAAGTCAGCCCTCGAGGCCGTGAAGGCGTCGCTTGGTGAGGAAGCCATCATTCTCAACACGCGCGAAGTGGGCGGCCTTTGGGGCAAGCGCGAGATTGAAATCACCGCGGTTCGTTCGGGCGAGGAGGCGGCGGCCGCGGCGACGAGCAAGAAACGACGTCCAATGGATATGGAGACCGAGGTGGCGAACCTGCGCCGCATCGTCGACGAGTTGCGCTCCGAGCTCCACGGCAACCGCGCCGAGCCGAAGTCGATGGGCGGCCGAGCCGAGGCTGGCCCCTCGGCGGTCGCGGAGCGTGTCGTGCAGCGTCTCGTCGATCGCGGTATCGAGACCGCGCTGGCGACGGA
>CAZTTW010000674.1:0-3334 GCA_964616265.1 uncultured Myxococcales bacterium
GCGCGCCGTACAAGCGAGCGTTCCACTGGTCGAACACACGCAGGTATTGCAACCATCGGAGAGCGATTGCCCCGGCGGTATCGTTTCGCCTCCCCATGCACACCCGGCGACCGCGTCTTTGCCGGCGTCCACTGCAGTCACGTCGGCCCGACCGGCCTCATCGGGTGCGGCAGCGAGATCGGCAGGCGCCCCGTCGATTGGTGCGTCCAGCGAGGCATCAGCAGCCGGTGGAGGCCAGCCCGAGTCGCCGAGACAGGCCATCAAAGTGCAGCCGACCGTCCCATCGGACATACACGAACACGAGTTGCACCCGTCCAGTGCGCGGAACGTTGCGCCCGGCTGGTAGGTCTTGCCCCCGTAGATGCAAGTCTTGCCGCCTCCACCGGAAGATCCACAGCCAGTCGCGAGAACGAACGCCAATCCTAGAACAACTGTGGCCTTGGTCATGAGGCCACCGCAACGCAAGCGGCGTACCAGCGACCCGACGGCGTCCTGCTTGGACTACAGAGGCGCGAACATCAGATTTTTGATACTTGGGGCCGTCCCAATAGTTGGGTCGCGAGCCGCCCTGCGATGTCGAGAAGCCCGTCGCACGTCCATGGTTGGGCCTGACAGGTCTGTCTTGGTAGCGTCGCCGCCACTTCGGCCAAGTGGGCGAGATAACTGAATCGTTGGGCTGGTCGGATAGTTGCAGGAAGTACTGCCCATGTTGAATACGAGCGTGGCCACCAAGTCTCTCCTCCTGGCGGTCGCCATGGGCTGGGGATGCGGATCGAACCAACCGAAGGTGGATGGCACAGGCGGCGTGAGCGGTTCGGACGACGGGGGCGCCTCGGGTGGTGCGCCCAGCTCAAGCAGCGTGCCCAGCTCAGGTGGAGCGACCGGCTCCAGCAGCAGCGGCTGGGTTGGTAGCGGAGGCACCGTCGCGTGTGTCGGCGATCCTTCGGCTCTCGGATCCCTCGGCCTGCATGCCACGCCCGCAGTCATCGCTCCTGGGCAAAGCACCACACTGACGTGGAACTCCCACCCCGACCCAACGGGAATGACCCTGACGATGGATCACGACATCGGCTCGGTTTTGGGCAGGACCAGTCAGGTGGTGACACCCGCGCAGACGACAACCTATACGCTGACCTATACGCTAACAAGCGTCGGGACCCTGGAGGACAAGGTGACCGTGGTCGTTACCACAAAGGCGTTCGTGCGGACAGGCAGTATGGCAGAGCCTCGATCAAGACACACAGCGACCCTCTTGCCGGGCGGCAAGGTACTCATTACCGGCGGTTGGGACGGAGGAAACCTTCCAAGTGCAGAGCTATACAATCCGGCGACCGGGGCCTTTGCGTCGGCTGGGACGATGACGGCAGCAAGATCCGATCATGCGGCAACCTTGTTGACGAACGGCAAGGTGCTCATCGTCGGTGGAAACGGCGGGGCCGCAAGTGCCGAGCTTTACGACCCACTCGCCCAAACGTTCTCGGCGACCGGCAGTCCTGGGGTTGCGAGGGAATCGCAGACGGCAACCCTGCTTACGAATGGAAAGGTGCTAATCGCTGGCGGCACGACCGCCGAGATCTACGATCCCGCGTCGGGAAGTTTCTCTGCGACGGGCAACTTGACCGTTGCAAGATCTCAACATGTCGCGACGTTACTGCCTGACGGAAAGGTCCTCTTGGCAGGTGGCTATGTGCCACCGACCGACACGGGAAACCACGATGGGCTCGAGAGCGCCGAGCTCTATGACCCGACGACCGGCACTTTCGCGGTAACCGGAAGCTGCGGTAAGCGGGTGGCGCCCGTCGCGGCCCTGCTAGCTGACGGGACGGTGATCGTCGGAGGCGGCTGGCACGGCTTCGAAGGGTACTTCAACAGCAATTCCCTGACGATCTACGATCCGGCGACGGGTCAATCCGCGGATGCGGCCACGATGGCCGTGAGTCGGGCGCTGTTTTCCATGACCTTGCTTGCAGACGGATCTGTGCTCATGGCGGGCGGACTCCAGCACCACGGCGGCTCCGAGGATGGGTACCTTGCGAACGCCGAAATCTACGACCCCAGCGGTCGCAGCAGTACGCTCACAGCATGCATGACCGCGGCAAGGTACGCGCACACAGCCACCCTACTGGCCGACGGGCGCGTACTTGTTGCTGGCGGGACCAAGTCCGGCACCTCCCTCGCAAGCGCCGAGCTATACCAATAGGCTCGTGCAATCCCCGACGGGGGTCGCGGCGAATGGGCTCGTCCTCGCCACCGGTTCACCGGCACTCTGCGCATGCGCCGCCGACGGTGCAATCAGGAAGCGCACCAGCACAAATCCGAGCAATACCGCGAGCACGAGAAAGAGCGCGAGCCAGACGCCCCGAAAGGAACGTCGCGAGGCTGCGACACCGCCACTGCGAAGCACCTCGTGCACTTGCCGGAGCCCAAATGGAAGCTGGGTCGGACGATGAGGACGTTCGAGCATGGATACCGCGGGTGGCAAGGGAGCGGGCGGCAGTGGCGTCGCTTGGTTGACGGGATCCCTTGGCAACGGAGCCGATGCAGCGACCGCAGGTGGCAGTGGCGGCGGCAAAGGCGGTGGCTGCGCGGTAACCGGCACCAGCGGGCGGCCGACCGCGGCCAGGGATCCCGAGGGACGCGCAGGCACCGCAGCCATCGATTCTGACTTGGCCGACTTGCGCGCCGCCATGGATCCCGACGGCCGTGCAGGCGGCGTGGGCACGTCCTCGACATCGGAATCACCGGTACGCAGCGCTGGCGGTGCATCCGGCTCGACGACGGAATCGACCTCGTTACCTGCCAACGCGTCTTGCGCTTGCGCCGCGCGCGCGTCGCGGATGCCTGACAAGTCCCGCTGGTCGGAAAGCCAGTGTTCAGGACTCGCTCCCATGATCTCGCGCAACTCAGCCGCCAACTCCGGCGCCGAGTACAGCAGGTGGTGATCGATGGCCACCTGGCGCAGCGCCGTGGCCAGCGATTCGGCATTGGGAAAGCGTTCGTCGCGATCGATGGCCAAGGTACGATCGAGCACCGCCTGCAACTCCGACGGCAAGCCCGGGCACTTGGATTCGAGCCGCGGAACCACCTGCGCATAGATTTTGTCGGGTGGCGTGTTGAGGTCGCCGGTGTAGATGCGCTCGCCAATCAGTGTCTCGTAGATGCTGACACCAAGGGAAAATAGATCGCTGCGCGCATCGATGGGCTGATTGCGCGCCATCTCGGGCGACATGTAGCCGACCTTGCCACGCACCCTGTAGAACACGGACGAGTACGTCACCGCCTTGGCGATGCCAAAGTCCGACAGCTTCACCTCGCCTTCGCCCGAACAAAGAAT
>CAZTTW010000675.1:0-3330 GCA_964616265.1 uncultured Myxococcales bacterium
GCACGCCATCGATCTGCTCACGGTGCTGGAAGAAAAGACCAAGGGCAACCTCACCAGCGAGGAAGAGCAGATCCTCGAAAGCTTGCTGTTCGACCTGCGCTTGCGTTACGTGGAAGCGCTCAAGACTGGCGGCGCCGCTTCCTGAGGCGACGCGCGCGCCGCGCGCCGAACCTCCAGCAGGAACAAGATCAGCATTAGCAGGCTGAGCGTCGGCAGGAGGATGACGAGCGTCCACGCGAGAGTTGGGAAGGTGTGGCGGTAATCGATGAACCACCAGTCGACGCGGGCACGGGCGTAGTTTTCGTGGATATCGACTTGGAGATTGGTGTAGCGACGCCAGGGCGCGTCCTTCTCGGCCTCGGGCCACGGGTCATTCTTGGGCAAGTGCTTGAGGAGCCAATAGTTGCCCACGATATGCTGAAAGGGTGGCAGGTACTGCAACCCATAAAGCGTCTCGAAGCACACCGAGCACGGGAAACCGGGCGAGCTGATCCCGTCGCCTTTTTGGTTCGGCGCCCCTAACCAGAAATGGGCCGCTTCCTGATGAATGCGAATGAAGTGATCCCAGTAGACGGCGTTACCGAGGTACGTGACGCCGGCTCCAGCCACGAAAACGGTCGAGGCAACAGCAATGCGCAGCCAGCGACGCAGACGATGGGCTTCGTCGAGCCAGTCCTGAAGGAGGAAGCCCGCCGGGACCAGCATGACGCCGAGTGCGAAGGTAAGGTAGCGCGGTCCCCAGGCGTAGTCGCCTGCCCAAGACACCATTTGCGCATGCAGAAACAGCGTCGGGAAAATGGTGACCACCATGGCCAAGACGATGGCACCGTGGCGACGGCAAAAGCGCCAAAAGCCGAACGCCGCGAGGATGAGCGGCGGGCTGTAAAGGAAGATCGATTTTCCGAATGAAAAGAACATGCCCCACAAGCCGACGATGGCCGATTCGTGGATGATGCCGACGGGGGCTGAAGACACGCCGGTGCTGGCAAAGGCCAGGCCGTATCCCGTCGAGAAAATACTGCCCCAGCGCATGTAGTTGTAGCCGAGGTAGATAGCGCCAAGCGGGAGGGAAGCGGCGCTGCTGACCAGGGCGACGAGCACCAGTGCTCGCCAATTGTGGCGAAGAACCCACAGCAGATAAATGCCGGCGCCAAGCCCGGAGAGCAAGAACACCGGCTTGGCGTTCACCAGCAACCCGGCCCAGACGCCAAGCCAAGCCGCCTGCCGCCAGGTCGGTTGTTTGCCGACGTCCAGCAGCTTGCTGAAAAAGCCCGTGAAACACACGAGCTGCAGCGTCTCGGAGTACGGGTAGCGGGCATAGACCCAAACCGACGAACAAAAGGCCAGGGCCAGCGTGCAAGCCGCCGTCGGCAGCGGCCGCATGCCCAGCCGTCGGCACAAGTTGAAGAACAACAGGCACGCCAGCGTACCGAGCAACGTCGACGCCAGATGCGACGTGAATCGCCAAGTGATTTGCCAATAGGACGGGTATTTGGCAACAATCGCGCGCTGAAGGGCGGCGCCCGGAACGTGCACCGCACTTTGGAGAACCGGCGCGATGCCGTACAGGTGCCCGTCTTTGCCATTCGGCAACGCCATTGGCCAACGCGTTTTTGCGTGGAAATTATACGAGTGGACGATGCTATCGGCGACCTCCCAGATGGGTGTGGCATCGCCCCAGGGCCGCTCGCGACTGGTCGAGAAAAGATAAAGCAACGCCACCGCGGCGAAGAGCCAAAGACCGCCGCGCCGGCGAAAAGGAAAGGATCCTGCGGTGGGAACCAAAGCGCCGGGATGATAGCTGATTGCACTCCTTCAGAGCAGCACTTCTCACTGAAAGGGAATTCTGGGGGAGCGTTTCCATCCCGCTCGGGCCGGGTCGCCTCGACTGTCGGGCCATGCTAGACCAAGCCTGCTTCGCGAGGCCGCCCTCGAGGGCTCCCATTCCAATCGACCTGGTGCCTACCCCTATGAAGACGATGAAAGACCTCGAACAGTGGACGACCCTCCTTCTTGACGTTATCGCCCGCGCGACGTCGCAGCTTCCGCCGGATGTGACCGCTGCGATTCGACGGGGCCGGACGCAGGAGAAAGAAGGGTCGCTGGCCGCCATGGCGCTCGATTCGGTCTTGAAGAACGCCGACATCGCCTGCGCCGAGACGGCGCCGATGTGCCAGGACACCGGCGTGCCCCTGTTTTGGATTCATCATCCGGCCGACGTTTCCACCGGCCTGCTCGGCAAGGCCTGCGCCCAGGCCGTGCGTCGGGCAACTGCGAAGAACCTGCTACGCGAGAACGCGGTCGACACGCTCACCGGCCGCAACACGGGCGACGGCGCCGCCCCCAGCATTCCCAGCGTGCATTGCGAAGAGTGGGACCGTCCCGAAGTCAAAATCCAGCTTCTGCTCAAAGGCGGTGGCTGCGAGAACACCAGCGCACAGTATTCGTTGCCGGACAGCAAGCTGGGCGCGGATCGGAATCTCGACGGCGCTCGCCGCGTGGTGCTCGACGCCGTTCATCAGGCGCAAGGCAAAGGCTGCGGTCCCGGGATCCTCGGTGTGTGTTTGGGTGGCGATCGCGGCTCGGGGTACGTCGAGGCGAAGTACCAGCTTCTGCGACACCTCGACGACCACAATCCCATTCCCGAGTTGGACGCCATGGAACGGCGCCTGGTGGACGAGGCCAACCAGCTCGGCATTGGTCCGATGGGGTTCGGCGGCAAGACCACGGTTCTCGGCGTGAAGATCGGAACCCTCGGCCGCGTGCCCGCCAGCTACTTCGTCTCCATCGCCTATCTATGCTGGGCCGCTCGCCGCGCCGGCGCGCTGGTTACTGAAAGCGGAGAAATCACATGGCTGAGCTGACACTGCCTTGCGACGAGAGCGCCATTCGCAATTTGCACGTCGGTGAGACGGCTCTCCTGTCGGGCCGAATCATCACCGGCCGCGACACCGCCCACCACTGGCTGTGCGGCGCTTTCCGCGAAGAAGTCGCGCCCTTCTTGCAGGGCTCGATCATCTATCACTGCGGTCCCGTCGTCCGAAAGAACCCCGACGGCAGCTACGCCTTCGTCGCGGCCGGCCCGACCACCAGCGCGCGCGAAGAGCCGTACCAGGCTGAGGTTCTCGAGCGCTACGGCGTGCGCGGCGTGATCGGCAAGGGCGGCATGTTCGACAAGACCCGTAAGGGCCTGCAGAAGTGCGGCGCGGTCTACTTGCACGCCGTGGGCGGCACGGCGCAATCGCTGGCCAAGGCCGTGGTACGTGTCGAGCGCGTGTTCAAGCTGGAAGAGTTCGGCGTGCCCGAAGCCATGTGGGTCATCGACGTCAA